>DASRPJ010000107.1:0-7722 GCA_035646435.1 Thermoanaerobaculia bacterium
AAGGGTTGCGATCGACGTCTCGACCGGATCGCCCGCGGGGATCATCAGCCACACGACGCGCGGCGGATCGAGGCGACCCACGACGTCCTCGAGGGAAGCGGCGCCGACGGCGCCGCGCGAGACCGCCTCGTTCACCGACTCGGCGGACGGCGCCCAGGCGACGACCTCGTGGCCGCCCACGAGGAGCCGGTGCACCATGTTGCCGCCCATCTTCCCCAGGCCGACGAAACCGAGTCTCATCGCCGCTCCTTTCTCGCGAGCTCGGGCGACGCGCCGGCGGCCGCCCCGACGTCGTTCGCGAGCGAGTCGAGGCCCGCGTCGCCCTCTCGGAGATGGACGTGGAGGGCACGCCTGCCGCGCGAGCGGAGTGCCGCGAGATCGCCGGCGGCCTGCGCGGCGACGACCCGCTCGAAGCCGTACGGCCGGCCGGGGATCGGGACTGGAGCGGCGGACTCCGCGGTCACCTGCAGGAACACGCCGTTGTCCGGCCCGCCCTTGTGGAGCTGGCCGGTCGAGTGGAGGAATCGCGGCCCGAACCCGACCGTCGTCGCCACGCGCTTCGCGTCGCGGACCGGGAGCCGGATTCGGGCGAGACGTTCTTCGTTCTCCGGCGTCGAAGGCACGTAAGCGGTCACCGCGAAGTAGTCTCCGGGCCGGAGCGTTTCGAGAAGATGCCCGAGAGCGTCGTTGCGCGGCGGCTCGTCCCCGCCGTTCTCCGCAGGCGCGCCGGAGAGGATCTGGTTCGTCCGATCCTTCGCCTCCTGGACGTTCGGCTGGTCGAACGGATTGATCTCGAGGAGCGCCCCGGCGAGCGCGGTCGCGAACTCCCACCGGAACATTTCGCCGCCGAGGTCGTAGGCGTCGCGAATCGCAAACGTGGCGACCGGATGCCCGGCCTCTCCGAGCGCCGCGAGTCGGGCGGGAATCAGAGAGTCGGCGGCGCCCCCGATCCGGACGAAGAACCGGTCCTCGCCGTACACCTCTGCCGGGCCGAGCGGTTCCCCCTCGACCGGAAGGATGCCCTTACCCTCTTTGCCCGTCGACTCCGCCACGAGCTGCTCCGCCCACATGCCGAACCGGTCGACGGGCGTTCCCACGGAGAACGTCAGCTTGTCGCGCCCCTCGAGGGCGAACGCCGCCATCGCCGCGCCGAGCACCGCGCCGGGGTTCTCCTCCGCGTTCGGGAGGCGGCAGGCTTCCGCCATTTCCCGCGCGCGCGAGAGAAGGGTCGAGACGTCCACGCCCGCGAGAGCCGCCGGCACGAGCCCGAAGGGCGACAGGGCCGAGTAGCGCCCCCCGATCGCGGGATCGGCGAGGACGATCACCTCGGCGTTGCGCGAGCGGGCGACCTCCTCGAGCGGGGTCCCCGGGTCGGTGATCACGACGAAGCGCTCGCCCGCCTTCGCTCCGAGCTCATCCTCCGCGAGCGCGTAGAAGTAGTCGAAGAAGAGGTTCGGCTCGAGCGTCGTTCCGGACTTGGACGAAACGACGTAGATCGTCCGTTCGGGGGACGACCCTTCACCCGCCGCGAGCACGCTCGAGGGTTCCGTCGCGTCGAGGACCTCGAGCCGGGGAAAACCGTCCCGCCGGCCGAAGGACGAACCGAAGACGAGCGGCGCGAGGGACGACCCCCCCATGCCGAGCACGAGAATCCGGTCCGCGCCGGCGCGAAGCTTTTCCGAGAGGTCGACGAGACCGGGCACCTGCGTCCCCATCCGCTGCGCGATCGTGAGCCAGCCGAGCGAACCGGCGATCGTCTTGCGATGGACGGCGTCGGTCTTCCAGAGGCTCGCGTCGCCCTCCCAGACGCGTTCGACGGCGCGCTTCGCGTCCAGGCGGCGGAGGGCCTCCCGCCACGCGCCGTGGTGGCGCCCGAACTCGAGCTTCAGGCGACCCTCATCGCCTTCTCTTTTTCCGCGAGCGCCTTCAACAGGGAATCGTAGGAGTCGGAGAATTTCTTCACGCCCTCTTCCTCGAGCTCGCGGGAAACCGTTGCCTCGTCGATCCCGAGGGCGGCGAGCCGACGGAACGTCTCGCTCGCGCCTTCGAGGTCGTCCGAGATCCGGACCTTCGGGTCGCCGTGGTCGCGGTAGGCCTCCAAGGTCTCGGGCGGCATCGTGTCGACGGAGTCGGACGCGACGAGCGCCTCGACGTAGTAGAGGTCCGGGTAGCTCGGGTCCTTCGTGGACGTCGACGCCCACAGCGGCCGCTGGATGGCGCCGCCCCGTTCCGCGAGGCGCTTGAAGCGATCGGATCCGAACACCTCCCGGAAGGCGACGTACGCGAGCCGTGCGTTCGCGATCGCCGCCTTGCCGCGGAGCGCCCGGGCGGCGTCGGTGCCGATCCGGTCGAGCTTCTTGTCCACGTTGCTGTCCACCCGGCTGACGAAAAAGCTCGCGACGGACCGGAGCCGATCGATCGGCCGGCCGGCCGCGACCCTCTCCTCGAGCGCCGAGAGGTAGGCCTCCATCACCTCCCGGTAACGGGAGACCGAGAACAGGAGCGTGATGTTGATGTTGATCCCGTCGGCGAGACACCGGCGGATGGCGGGGATCCCGGCGGACGTGCCGGGGATCTTCACCATCACGTTCTCGCGGGCGCACTTCTCCCACAGTCGCTGCGCCTCCTGCACGGAGCCTTCCGTGTCGTTTGCGAGGCGCGGACCGACCTCGATCGAAACGAAGCCGTCGTTGCCGCCCGCCTTGTCGAACACGGACCGGAAGACGTCGGCCGCAGCGCGGACGTCTTCGACGGCGAGCGACTCGAAGACGGCGGACGGGTCCGTCTCTTCGCCTCCGGAGCGGCGCACCGCGTCGTCGTACAGGTCGGTGTCCGCGATCGCCTTCTGGAAGATCGTCGGGTTCGACGTCATCCCCGCGAGACCGTCTTCCCGGATGAGCCGGCGGAGCTCCTCGCCGGCGTAGAGGTCCCGTCGAATGTAGTCGTACCATACGCTCTGCCCGAGATCCCGAAGCCTCAACAGCGGATTTCTCTCGCTCATGGAATCCTCCTCGCCGCGTCGAAGACGCCCCTTCGGGCGTCTTCCTCGATGGCGTTGACTTTGGCGAGGCGGCGCGCGTGTCGCTCCGCCCCGGAAAATTTCGCGCGGACGAACGCCCCGACGACCTCCGCCGCGAGGGCGGAGCCGATGACCCTCGCCCCGATCGAAAGAACGTTCATGTCGTCGTCTTCTACCCCCTGCCGCGCGGAAAACGTGTCGTGGCACATCGCCGCCCGGACCCCCGGCACCTTGCTCGCCGCGACGGAGGCGCCGACCCCGCTTCCGCAGATCACGATGCCCCGCTCGCACTCTCCGGATCTCACGGCGGCCGCAACCGCGCGCGCGTAGTCGGGATAGTCGACCGCCTCCGTCGAGTTCGTCCCGAGGTCCTCGACCGTGTGACCGAGCTCCCGGAGCGTCGCGACGACGGTTCCCTTGAGGGGAAAACCGGCGTGGTCGCAGGCGACGGCGAGCTTCATCGCCGTTCCAGGAGCGCCTTCGCCTTCGCGACGACGTTCTCGACGTTGAAACCGAGCTTCGAGAGGACGACCTCGCCCGGGGCGGACGCCCCGAAGCGGTCGAGCCCCACGGAGTCTCCCCGGTCGCCGACCCAGCGCTTCCAGCCAAGGGTGCTGCCCGCCTCGATCGAGAGCCGGGCGGCGACCGCCGGAGGAAGGACTTCGTCGCGATAGGCGGGCTCCTGCTCCTCGAAGAGCTCCCACGACGGCATCGAGACGACCCGCGTCGGAATTCCCTCGGCCTCGAGCTTCTCGCGCGCGTCGAGGGCGAGCGCGACCTCGCTGCCCGTCGCGAGCAGCAGGAGCCGCGGCTCTTTCCCCGACGCTTCCGCGAGGACGTAGGCCCCGCGCGCGAGCCCGGACGGGCCCGCGTACTTCGCGGTATCGATCGCCGGCAGCTTCTGGCGCGAGAGGACGAGGCCGACGGGACCTTCCCGCCGCTCCATGGCGACGCGCCACGCCTCGCTCGCCTCGTTCGGATCACCCGGACGAATGATCGTGAACCGCGGCATCGCGCGCAGCGACATCAGGTGCTCGACCGGCTGATGGGTGGGACCGTCCTCGCCGAGGCCGATCGAGTCGTGGGTCCACACGAACACGACGGGCAGCTCCGAAACCGCCGCGAGTCGGACCGAGGGGCGCATGTAGTCGGAGAAGCAGAAGAAGGTCGCCACGAAGGGGCGCGTTCCCCCGTGGTACGCCATGCCGTTCGCGATCCCCGCCATGGCGAGCTCGCGGACGCCGAAGTGGATGTTCCTTCCCCCGCCGGAACGCGCGTCGAAGTCCCCCTCGTCCTTCAGCTTCGTGTTCGTCGACACCGAGAGGTCCGCGTCGCCTCCGACGAGCCACGGCACCTTCGCGGCGATCGCGTTCAGGGCCTTCCCCGCCGCGACGCGCGTCGCTTCCTTCTCGCCCGCCTTCCAGGCCGGCAGGTTGGCGTCCCAGCCCGCGGGCAGCTCCCCGGCCGTGGCCAGACGCCAGTCCGCGGCGAGGTCCGGGTACGCCGCCGCCCACGCGTCGAAGCGCTTGCTCCAGTCGGACTCCGCCCGCGCGCCGCGGTCGACCGCCTCGCGGAAGTGCGCGAGGGCGTCTTCCGGGACGAAGAAGGGTTCCTCGTGCTCCCAGCCGAGCGCCTTCTTGGTCGCGACGACCTCCTCGGGGCCGAGCGGGCTGCCGTGCGCCTCCGACGTCCCGGCCTTGTTCGGGGAGCCGTAGCCGATCGTCGTCCGGACGATGATGAGGGTCGGACGGCGGTTTTCCCGCTGCGCCTCCGCCAGCGCGCGGTCGATCCCGTCGAGGTCGGTGTTGCCGTCGTCGACGCGGAGCACCTGCCAGCCGTAGGCCTCGTAACGCTTCCCGACGTCCTCCGTGAAAGCCATCGAGGTCGGCCCGTCGAGCGACACCAGGTTCGAGTCGTAGAGGAACGTGAGCTTGGAGAGGCCGAGGTGGCCGGCGAGCGACGACGCCTCGTTGGAAATTCCCTCCATGAGGTCGCCGTCCGACACGATCGCGAACGTGCGGTGATCGACGACCTCGTGACTCGGGCGGTTGAAACGATTCGCGAGAAACCGCTCGGCCATCGCCATGCCGACGGCGTTCGCCGTTCCCTGTCCGAGCGGACCCGTCGTCGCCTCGACGCCGGGAGTCACCCGGTACTCGGGATGCCCGGGCGTGCGGCTCCCCCACTGGCGGAAGGACTTCAGGTCTTCCATCGTGACGTCGTAGCCGGTCAGGTGGAGGAGGCAGTACCAGAGCATGCAGCCGTGCCCGGCCGAGAGGACGAAGCGGTCCCGATCGGGCCACGCGGGATCGCGCGGGTTGTGCTTCAGGTGTCGCGACCACAGGACGTACCCCATGGGCGCGGCGCCGAGCGGCAGTCCCGGGTGACCCGAGTTCGCCTTCTGCACGGCGTCGATCGCGAGCGTGCGGATCGTGTCCACGCAGAGCTCGTCGATCGTTTCGCGTACGGTGCTCAAATGGCCTCCCGGGGTAGCGCGCCTCTCGTCGGCGGGCGAGCGATCCCGCGCCGCAATCGCCCGCCGATCTTAACTGAGGAATAATCGGCGCCGGCCGCGAGCTCACTGCAAGCGAGGCAATGGAAGAGCAGACGACTACGCCGGAGAAAGAGGTTCGGAGCCCGCTCGCGTATTCGGGCGCCGATCTCGCCGCGCGCGCTCTTTCGGTCGAGTGGCTCGAGACCGACGGGCTCGGAGGATTTGCGTGCGGCACGGCGGCGGGAGCCCGTACCCGCAAGTACCACGGCTGGTACGCGCCGGCCGTCGCTCCTCCGGGACGGCGGCTCCTCCTCGTCGCGGGCTGTGACGAGTTCGTCGTCGCCGGCGGAGAGCGGACCGGCATTTCGACGCAGCTCTACCGGGACGCCGTCTACCCCGACGGGCGCGCCAGCCTGGCGAGCTTCCGCCTCGAGCCCTTTCCCACCTGGCTGCATCGCACCGGCCGGTTTTCGGTCGAGCGGTCGCTCTGCCTGCCGCGCGGCCGTTCCCTCGCCCTCGTTCGCTGGGCCAATCGAGGAACCCGGCCGGTGGAGCTCACGGTGCGACCGCTCCTCGCGTATCGAAGCCTCCACGAGCTTCAGCGCGAGGGCGGCTTCTTCGCGGTGACGGAGGTCTCCGGCGACGCCGCCTTGATCCGTCCGCCGACCGGCCTTCCGGCGCTCCGGATCCGCGCCTTCGGAGCGCGGATCGCGAACGAGCCCGACTGGTACCGCCGGTTCCATTACTCCGTAGAGGAAGAGAGAGGCTACGAGGCCGACGAGGATCTCTGGAGTCCTCTCCTGTGGAAGTGGGAGCTCCCTCCCGGGCGGGAAGCGTGGGCGGCGTTCGCCTGCGACGAGATGCCCGGCGACCCCGACCCCCTCTGGCAGGCCGAGCGGAAGCGCCGGGACGCCTTTCCCCGGACGGGCGACCCCCCTTTCGACGAGCTGGCGCAGCGCGCGGAGTCCTTCCTCGTCGAGACGCCCGACGGCGGCGGGACGATCCTCTCGGGCTACCCGTGGGGACCACCCCGTGGCCGCGACGCGATGGTGGCCGCGCCCGGGCTCGCGCTCGCCGTCGGACGCTATCGTCCGTTCGCCCGGGTGCTGAACGCGTTCGCGTCCCGGCTGCGGGACGGTCTCCTTCCGAGCGAATCGCCGGAGGACGGCGGCGAGCCCGCATACGGCTCGATCGACGCCCCCCTCTGGTTCATCCTCGCCGTCGAGTGGTTCGGGCGCGCGCGGCGGGACCCCTCGAAGCCCTCTCCGCTCCTCCCGGGCGTCCGGGAGATCATCGCCGCTTACCGGCGAGGCACGCACTTGCGGATCCGCGCCGGAGAGGACCTGCTGCTCTCGGGTGGCGAGCCGGGCCGCGCGGTCACGTGGATGGACGCCATCGTCGAGGGCGAGCCGGTGACGCCCCGCCACGGCCGGCCGGTCGAGGTCAACGCACTCTGGCACGCGGCGCTGAAAGCCGCCGCGCGGCTCGAGCGGCTCTCGGGCAACCACGAGCGCGCCCGGGAGCTCGAAGGAGACGCGTGGCGCGTCGCGCGGAGGTTCAACGAGGTCTTCTGGGACGAGGAGAACGGGCGGCTGTACGACGTCGTCGGCGACGCCGGGTCGGATTCGAGCCTCCGGCCGAACCAGATCTACGCCGTCGCGATCTCCCCGGACCTCCTTCCGCCGCACCGCGCGCGAGCGGTCTACTGGTCCGTGCGGCGTCACCTCCTGACTCCCTTCGGCCTTCGCACCCTCGATCCCCGCGATCCGCGATACCGGCCTCGCTGCGAGGGCACGCCGGCCGAGCGGGACCGGGCGCTCCACCAGGGAACGGCGTGGCCGGCGCTTCTCGGGCCGTTCGTGGACGCTCACTTCCGCGTCCTCGGGCGAACGCCGGATTCGATCAAGACCGTTCGCGCCTGGCTCGCGCCGCTGCGAGCGCACATCCGGGAAGCGGGCGCCGGCTCGATCTCCGAGGCCTTCGACGGCGACCCGCCGCACGCGCCGCGCGGCTCTTTCGCACACGCGGCCGGCGTCGCGGAGCTCGCCCGCATCGTGCACTCTCACTTCGCGGGATAGACGCGCCGGCGTGATCTCCCGGCGCGTTCTACTCGTCATCTGCGACGGTTGGGGAGAAGGGCCTCCCTCCGGCGCGAACGCGATCTCGCTCGCACGCACCCCGACGTTCGACCGTTGGAGGCGGGACCATC
>DASRPJ010000108.1:0-3368 GCA_035646435.1 Thermoanaerobaculia bacterium
CGCGACCGCGGCGAGAGGACCTCGGCCGCGATCGCCGGCATCGGCATCGCCGCGGCTCGAGGAGCCGTTTTCGGGGCGGGCGACTGCGCCGTCAGCGCGGCGATCGCCGCTATGCCGACGAGGATCAAACGGCGAGCGTCGATTTTCATATCGCTCCTCTTACGCGCGCGGATTGTACGGGATCGAGCGCGCTCGGCTATGCTCGGGCGCCAGGAGGAGGACGCGATTGTCCGTCGAAGGCGGGATCCGGGGTAACCAGCAGCGGCTCGTCTGTCCGAAGTGCGGCCAGGTCTTTTTCGCCTGGCGGCCGGACGAGCTGCCGGGCCAGAAGATCAAGTGCTACTTCTGTCGCTTTGAGTTCGCCGACGAGGCAGCTCAGCGCCCCGTCCCGACGCCGATCGCGAAGCCGGTGCCGGAGCCCCCTCCCGTCGCGGAGCCGTCTCCCGAAGCCGCCATCGCGGAGCCGTCTCCCGAAGCCGCCGTCGCGGAGCCGTCTCCCGAAGCCGCCGTCGCCGTGACTCCGCCGGCACCGTCCGCGGAACCCCCGCCGAGCTAGCCCTTCTTCTCCCGCGGCCGCAGCTCTTCCCCGATCCCGTCGACGAAGAGCTCGACCCCGCCGCAGCGCGGACAGACGTAGACGTCGAAGCGCTCCTTCTTCACGAAGAGCTCGCCGATCTCTCCGAGCGCGCCCCAGCGCGTTCCCTCGTGAAAATTCTTCGACCCGACGTAGTCGAGCGCGACGTTGCACCGGGAGCAGACGATCGGGTTCAAAGTCGGGTCGCTGGCCATCACCCGAGCCTCACGGCCCCTTGTGGGAAACCGTCGGATCGAGGCCCCCGAAGCAGACGTACGCATCCGGCTTCAGTCGATCGACACCCCAGAGCCAGCATTCGCCCGGACGATCGCTTCCGGACACCCTTCTAAAGCCCACGTCGCCCCATGGCAGCGACGTCGACTCGCGGCGTTCCGGCTCGCCGACGACGCGACGGACCTCGGCCTTGGTCATGCCCGTGGAGACGTCGCTTCGGATCCGTTCGGCCGCGACGGATGGGCTGAGGCGAGGCGCCGTGGCGCACCCGCTGACGAGAACCAGCAGGAGCGAGGCGAGTGCGGACTCGACCCGGTTGTAACCGAATCGCGGACGACTGTGCATCAACTCCTCCGGGGTCACGGGCGTTTCATCTGGGCGCATACCGCATCGAGCATCGACTGAACCTTGGAGTCGGGAACCCTGGAGTCGCAGCGTAAGAACGAGAAGAGGTCCGGCGAACGTCGGATGATCGCCTCGATCCGGGCCGGTGACTCCGGAAACGCGGGATCCACCCGGAGGAGGCGCACCACCTGCGGCCCATCGTTGCCGTCGACGTCGTCCACCAGGATGACATTCGCGGATTCGAGGGGAACGTCGTTGCCCTGAATGCGCGCGAGGCGCTTGCGCGAGTCGAACTCCAGATTCAGCGGGATGCCTCCGAAGGCCAGGCTGTGGACGTGGACTCCGTCGCTTTCTCCCCCGCCCGATTGAGTCAGTATCCGACCAGACAGGCCGCTCGAATCCGTGCGGAGGAACCAGCCCGGAGCCCCGCGCCACAGGACGAGAAGCTTCAGCTCCGCGACGCCGCTCGGCTCCGTGCGCACGATCCACGTCGCCACCACCGCCGGAGACACGAGGCGGCTGCCGCCGCTCGTTCCACCCTTTCCCGGCCGCGTCTCCCCCGCGGAGCAGAGCGTCGCGGCCAGGAAGATCGACACGGAAACGGCCGACGTTCGCAACGCCATATCAACTACCCCCGGATTCTACTTTCCAGGGGCCGGTGGAGCGGGCTTGACACGCGGCCCCGGCTACCGTATATAACCCTCTAGTTATGTATGTGGCCAGCCCTCCCTCCGGATCACCGCGGGATCTCGACGCCACCTTTGCGGCCCTCGCGGATCCCACCCGGCGCGCGATCCTCGCCCGACTCGCCTCGGGTGAAGCGTCGGTGACGGAGATCGCCCGGCCCTTCGAGATGAGCCAGCCCGCGATCTCGAAGCACCTGAAGGTGCTCGAGGCCGCCGGCCTGATCTCGACCGGGCGGGACGCACAGCGACGGCCCCGCCGGCTCGAAGCGAAGCCGCTCGCGGAAGCCAACCTGTGGCTCGAGCGCTACCGCGAGTTCTGGGAAGAGTCGTTCGCGAACCTGGACGCACTGCTCGACGAGCTGAAGACCGCCGAAAAGAAACGGAAACATTCGAAGCGAAAGGGAGACCGCCGATGAAGACCGTTGGAAAGCTGCAGATCACAACTCCCTCGGACCGGGAGATCGCCATGACGCGCGCTTTCGATGCGCCGCGCCATCTCGTGTACGACGCGTGGACGAAGCCCGAGCTGGTCAAGCGATGGCTGGGCGTGCGCGGGGGCTGGACGATGCCGGTCTGCGAAATCGACCTCAAGGTGGGCGGCCGTTATCGCTACGTGTGGCGCGGACCGACGGGAAACGAGATGGGTATGGGCGGCGTCTTTCGCGAGGTCGCTCCGTCCGAGCGCCTCGTCGCCACCGAGAAGTTCGACGATCCGTGGTACGAAGGCGAGGCGGTGGACACGACGACGTTCGTCGAGAAGGACGGCGCGACGACCGTCACGACGACGGTTCTCTATTCGTCCAAAGAAGCCCGGGACGGCGTCCTCCAATCCCCCATGGAGAAGGGCGTCGCCGAGAGCTACGACGTGCTCGACGAGGTGCTCGCGTCGTCCGAGATGCGCCGCGAGCCGCGTCCGGCGTAGCCTTCGCCGCGATCGACATGCCGCCAAAGACGAAAAGCCCGCGTCCTGCAATGGACGCGGGCGAAATCCTGAAGTGGCTCGAGCGACAGGGAACCAAACGCACCGTCGAGGGAATGGCGCGCTACGGCATCCGGGCGGAGCGCGCGTTCGGGGTAACGGTGGGGACGCTCCAGTCGCTCGCGAAGCGGCTCGGGAAAGACCACGCCCTGTCGCTGGCGCTCTGGGAGACCGGCTGGTACGAGGCGCGCCTGCTGGCCGCGATGGTGGGCGAGCCGCAGCGCGTGACGCGCCGGCAGATGGACGCGTGGGCGGCGGAATTCGAGAACTGGGCCGACTGCGACACGGTCTGTTTCCACCTCTTCGACCGGACGCCGCTCGCGTGGGAGAGAGCGCCCAAGTGGTCGGCGTCGCCGCGCGAGTTCGTCCGGCGCGGCGGCTTCGTCCTGATGGCGTGCCTCGCCGCCCACGACAAGGCCGCGCCCGACGGCCGCTTCCTCCCCTTCCTGAAGTTGATCGAGAAGGGGGCCGGCGACGACCGCAACTTCGTCAAGAAAGGGGTGAGCTGGGCGCTGCGCGGGATCGGGCGGCGCAGCCGGGCGCTCCACGC
>DASRPJ010000109.1:0-8991 GCA_035646435.1 Thermoanaerobaculia bacterium
CGCGCGGCACGCCTCCGCCCCGAGCAGAAGCGCGAGGACCGCGGCGACCCGGCGCGCACCGTGCATGAACCGCCGGAGGATACTTCGCGCGATGCCGATCGAGATGGTTTTGAGCTCCCGCGTTCCGGTCAAGGTCTGGACGGACCGGATCGAGCCGGAGGCGATCGAGCAGTTGAAGAACATCGCGTCGCTGCCGGTCGTCCATCCCCACGTGGCGGCGATGCCCGACGTGCACCTCGGAAAGGGCGCCACCGTCGGGGCCGTCGTCCCGACGAAGAGGGCGATCTGCCCGGCCGCCGTCGGCGTCGACATCGGCTGCGGGATGTCCGCCCGCAAGATTTCGATCCCGGCGGACCGGCTCGACCTCGAAGACTTGAAGAAGCTCCGGCACTCGATCGAGCGGGAGATCCCCGTCGGGCGCGAACAGAAGCGGCAACCCTTCGAGGCCGCCGCCGAGTGGATGGCCGTCAGCGGGACGCCGCGGAACGCGTCGAAGGCGCTCCGGGAGCGCGCCCTGCACCAGCTCGGGACGCTCGGCGGCGGAAACCACTTCATCGAGGTGTGCGTCGACCGGGGCGACGGGCTCCTGTGGGCTCTCCTCCATTCGGGAAGCCGCAACGTCGGGAAGACCGTCGCGGAGACCTACATCGCGAAGGCGAAACGGGCGTTGGGAAGCGCGCTGCCGGACCTGCCCGACCCGGACCTCGCCTGGCTGACGGAAGGCACGGCGGACTATGACGCGTACACGACCGACCTGGACTGGTGCCAGCGGTACGCGCGGGAAAACCGGGCGATCATGATGTCGCGCCTTCTGCGGCAGCTCTCCTTCGCGCTCGGCTTCGACGGCGACGTCGCGCGCCTCGGCATCACGACCGAGGTCGACTGCCACCACAACTACGTGTCGGAGGAGCGCCACTTCGGCGAGCGGCTGCTCGTGACGCGAAAGGGAGCCATCTCCGCGCGGGTCGGCGAGCTCGGCATCATCCCCGGATCGATGGGGACCGGCTCGTACATCGTGAGCGGGCTCGGGAACGCGGACTCTTTCCACAGCGCGCCGCACGGCGCCGGCCGGAAGATGTCGCGCGGCGAGGCGCGGCGGCGCTTCACCAGGGAAGACCTCGTCTGCGAGACGGAAGGAGTGGAATGCCGCAAGGACGCCCGGGTCGTCGACGAGATCCCCTCGGCGTACAAGCCGATCGAAGAGGTCATGGAGAAGTCGCGGGACTTGGTCGAGGTAGTCGCGGGAATCCGGCAGATCGTTTGCGTGAAAGGTTGAGGGGCGCACGGAGCCGGAAGTGAGCTAGGCTCGCGACAAGAAGAGTTCATGGACAGCGAAACGGCCGAAGACATCAAACGACACTTCAACGTCGTCGCCGAAGGCCTGCGAAGCGACATCCGCCTGGTCATCGAAGGCCTCGCGGCGCACACGGACAGGTTCGACGGAATCGATGGCCGTCTCGATCGGGTCGATGGCCGGCTCGACCGCGTCGAGATGCGGCTCGATCGCGTCGAAACGCGGCTCGATCGCGTCGAGTTTCGGCTCGACGGCGTGCAGGCCGAGCTCGGCGGCATGCGGGGCGAGTTCGGCCAGCTCAAGGCGAGGATCGAACCGCTCATTACGGGAGTGTGACCAGTGAATAAGGCGCCGAAAGGGGCGCGCGCGCTGACGGAGTTCCCGATCCGGGACCGCTACACGGTCTCGGGGCACGTCCTCGGCGACCTGTGCTTCGCGTGCGAGTGCCGGATCCTGGAGATCGGCGGCGACGAGGGGATGATCCTCGCGTGGTGCGAGTGCGGCTGGCCCGACGACGCGCACGAGATGGAAGTCCTCGTGGCCGGCCGCCGGTAGACGCGCGGTACGTGGCGCGCTACGTCGAGCCGACGCGCCAGCTCGTCGTCGAGGTCATGGTGCGCGACCTCGCCGTCTCGAGGGCGTTCTACGAGCGGCTCGGTTTCGAGGTCATCCGCGAGGACGGCTCTTTCCTGGAGCTCGCGTGGGAGAACCACCTCTTCTTCCTCGACGAGCGCCCGGACCTGCCGCCCGCATCCGGCGTTCCCTCGGCGAACGTCCGGGTGATGGTTCCGGACGTCGACCGCTGGTGGTCGGTGGCTCGGGAGATGGGGGCGCGGGTCGTCTCGCCGATCGACGACCGGGCCTACGGCCTTCGCGACTTCACGGTCGCCGACCCGGACGGCTTCGGGCTGCGGTTCGCCTCCTGGCTCTGAGCCGAAAGCGGGAGCGGAACCGGCCCCCTACTTGACCCGGCCGCTGATCGCCCGCACGAGCGGATCGGAAGGCGCCGCGGTCGTCCGGATCCAGTAGGGCACGTAGAGGACGTCGGGAATCGTCATCCGCCCGTCCGAGACGGAAAGGAACCCTTCCGAGTCGGTCCGTGCCGTCGGGATCCCCGTCCCGATCGTGAGCCGGAGGCTGACGCTTCGGCTCTCGCCCGGCGCGAGCGTCATGGTCGCCGGCTCGACGGAGGGAACGACCGCCGCGTTCCCCGCGGTCGGGTGCGCCGCGAGGGAGTACGTCACCGTCGCGGCCGAAAGGTTGGATAGGTTGAGCGTCTTCGTGAGGGTCAACGGCGTCGTCTCGAGCGCGACCCGTCCGAAGCTCGCGCTCGTCGGGAGCACGAGGGACTCGACCGTCGCCGCGGCGACGAGGTCGATGTCGCCCGAACCGCGCGACATCAGGCGCTCCCCCCCGATCTTTCCGGAATCGATCGGGCGCGACGCCGTCTCCGTCAAAGCGGCCTTGACCTGGTCCGGACTCCAGGACGGGTGCTTCTGCTTCACGAGGGCCGCGGCGCCGGCCGCTCGGGGGGCGGAGAAGGAAGTCCCGTTCGCGAACATGAAGCCGCTCGCCTGGAACATCGTGCTCGCGCCCCGGCGCGGATCGGGCGCTGGGAATCGGTTTTCGCCGGCCGCCGAGTCGTCCTGGCAGGGGGCGTAGCTGTCGGCACCCACGGTCGCGAGATCCGGCTTGATCTGGTAGTCCGTCGTCGGCCCGCGCGAGGAGAAGGACGCCAGGCGCTGGGGAGTCGTCGGACCGACGAACGGCGGCGTTCCGGCGGGTGCGGCGCGAAGCTGCCCGACGACCGAAGTTCCGGCGCTCCCGGCGAGGAAGGTCTTGAGCGCGAGCCCGTCGCTGCGCCGGATGAGCACGGCGGGAACCGACGCCTGATTGATCGACGGATTCAAGATGTGCTCGCCGCTGTTCGAGACGGCCGGGTCGTCGGAGTTGTAGACGACCATGCCGACGGCGCCCGCCGCCTGGACGACCTGACCCTTGACGGCGAACGTGCAGGTTCCCCGCTGGACGAGCGCGATCCGCCCGTTGAGTGACCCGCCGGGCAGCTGGGTGCAGGCGATGCCCGTCAGCTGGCCGTCGACGAGGTCGACGTCCTGCAGGGGGGCCGTCACCGGCGAAGCGGGCAGGGTGCAGCTGTCCACGCAGGCTCCCCCCACGACGGAGGCGAGACCGGTCGGAACGAACGGGCTCCCGGAGAGAACCTCGAAGAGCCCGAGCGTCGAGAGGCCGTAGTGGGCGTTCGCCGTCGCTCCGACGGTGATCGCCGAGGGCGCGGCGCCGGGGTATCCGATGGTGGCCGGGTCCGGTCCGCTGTTGCCCGCGCTGATCGCGGCGATCACCCCGGCCGCGATGGCGTTCTCCGTCGCGCGGATGATGGGGTCGTTCAGCGGGTTGCCGGCGCTCTGGGCGCCGAAGCTCATGTTGATGACGTGCATCCCGTCGTCGACCGCGGACTCGATCGCGGCGATGATGTTGTCGTCGAAGGCGCGAGGCGAGAAGATGCGGTAGCTGCCGATCCACGCTTTGGGCGCCACGCCCGAGACGGTGATGACCCGCCGTCCCGACCCGGAGAGATCGACGCGCGATCCGCCGGCGACTCCCGCCGAGTGAGAGCCGTGCCCGACGAGATCCTGAGCCGTGCGGTGTCCGAGGTTGGCGTCGCCGTCGCGGGCGTCGGCGGACGACTGGAAGTACCGGGCGACGATCACCTTGCCGTTCGCGAGCGCGGCGTCCCCCCGCGGAAAGCCGGCCGGCGGCGAGAGAGTCGGGTCGGAGAACATCGGGTTGGAGAAGTCGACGCCGGTGTCCAGGATGCCGATCCGCATCCCCGCTCCGGCCTGGTCGTCGCCGCCGAGCGCCGCCCAGAATGCGGGCGTTCCCATGACGCCGTTCGACGCGTCGATCGTCGGGTGGTACTGCCTGACCGCGTGCACTTTCGCGACACCGGGCACGCGAGCGAGGTCTCCGAGCGATTCGGCGGGGAGGACGAGCGCGAATCCGTTCAGCACCGTCTGGTAGCGCGCTCCCACCTCCGCCAGGGGGACGCGCGCGCGGAGGGTCTCGACGACGGCCTCCTGCTTCTCTTCGAGCAGGCCCCGGTACTTCGCGACGTCCTCGCGACGCGCGGATAGCTCGGGAAGCCCCGTCTTCGCGAGCGCGGTCGCGGGGAATCCGGCGAGGCCCCCCTCGTAACGGGCGACCGGTGCGTCGGCGAGCTCGACTATGACGACGACGTTCCCGTCGTTCGTCTTCGCGGACGCGCCGGCGAGCTCCGGAGCCTCCGGCTCCCGTCCGAAAAGAGGGGTCGCGAGGAGAAGAAGCGCGGCGGCTGCGCGGAAAAGAAGCAGTTTTGGCACGCAGGTGTCTCCTGAAAAGGCGTTCGGAGCGAGCACTCTATCTCGTTTTTCGGGTTGGTCGAACCGGGAAACGCCGCCGGCCGGCCCGGAGATTCCCGCCCGTTCTTTCGGAGGTCGTCTGCTAGCCTCGTGGGCGTGGGGCGACGCCTCCTGTTGCTGGCCGCGGGCGTTCTCGCGGCGTCTCGAGCGGCGAGCGCGCAATCTCCATCCGCCGACTGGCGGACGATCGAGACCGCCCACTTCCGCGTCCACTTCCCCTCGCAGTTCGAGCCCTGGGCGCGCCGCGCGGCCGGCGCGATCGAGGCGATCCACGACCGGGTGACCGAAGCCGTCGGCTACCGGACGACCCGGCCGATCGACGTCCTGATCGGGGACCCGCAGGCGACCGCCAACGGCATGGCGTTTCCGTTCCTCGACCGGCCCGCCATCGTTCTCTGGACCTCGCCGCCCGAGCCGGAGTCGGACATCGGACATTGGACGGACTGGATGGAAGACCTCGTCACGCACGAGGTCGCGCACATCGTCCACCTCGCCCGCCCCCGCAATCAGTCGCGCGGGATCCTCGCGCGGCTCTCTCCCGTGCCGCTCGGACCGCTCACGTTGAACTCGCCGCGCTGGCTCGCCGAGGGCTACGCGACCGTCCTCGAGGGGACGCTCACGGGGTCGGGACGTCCGGCGTCGAGCCTACGCGCTATGGTGCTGCGGCGCTTCGCGATCGAGGGGAAACTGCCCGGTTACGGAGCGCTTTCCGCGACGGGCGGCTGGCGCGGCGGTTCGATGGCGTACCTCGTCGGCTCGACCTTCCTCGAGTGGCTCGAGGCCCGCGAGGGGGTCGGGACCCTCCGCAAGCTCTGGAAGCGGATGGCTTCCCGGCGCGGCGGCGACTTCCCGACGGCGTTCCGCGCCGTCTTCGGCCGTTCGCCCGCCGACCTGTACGACCGCTTCCGGGCGGAGATAACGGCGGCGGGAATCGAGGAGGAACGGCGGATGGCGGCGGCGGGGCTCGTCGCGGGCGAGCCGTGGCAGCGGCTCGACGGGAGCACGGTCTCCCTCGAGGTCTCTCCCGACGGGACGAGGCTCGTCGCCCGGCGAGACCCGAAGCGGGGAGAGACGTATCTCGCCGTCTGGACCCTCGGCGAGACGGATGAGGAACGCGAAGCGGAGAAGAGGCGCCTCGAGCGGGAGGCGGAGATCCTTCGCGACCCCGAGGAAGTCGCCGACCGGCCCGAGCTCCCGCGGCGGCGCGCGCCGAAATTTCGGCTTTCGAGCGTGAACGGCTTCGCGGCGGACAATCCGAGATGGATGCCGGACGGCGAGCGGGTCCTCTTCGCGCGGCGGGCGCCGGACGCCGAAGGGCTCCTTCGCCTCGACCTCTACGTCTGGCGACCCGACACCGGCGACGTCGATCGCGTCACGCGCCTCGCCGACGTGGCGGAGGCCGATCCCGCGCCGGGTGGCGCGTGGGCGGTCGGAGTCCGCAACCGGTACGGGCGGTCGGAGCTCGTCCGCGTGGACCTCACCTCCGGCGAAACGAGGCCGATCCCCGCGGGAGGGACGGACGAGCCCTGGAGAGTGTGGATCCACCCGCGGGTCTCTCCCGACGGCGCATCGATCGCGGCTCTCCTCCACTCCGGCGGCCGCTGGCGCCTCGTGACCCTGCCGGCCGCGGGAGGCTCGCCGGCCGAGGTCCCGCTTCCCGGGCCGCCGGCGGGCGAGCCGGCGTGGAGCGCGGACGGAGCGCGGATCTACGTCGCCGCGGACCGCGAAGGGACGTGGAACGTCGAGTCGGCGGACGCGCGGTCGGGGGGCGCGTCGCAGCTCCTGACCCGCGTGACGGGCGGCGCCCTCGGTCCCGCGCCCTCGCCCGACGGGGGCGCGCTCTTCTTTCTCGAGATCACCGCGAAGGGGGTCGACGTTCGCCGGCTCCCGCTGCCCGCGAGCGCGCTCGCTCCGGTCGCCCGCCGCCCGGCGAGCTTTCCGCTCCTGCCGCCCGACCCCGCGCCCGTTACTCCCTTCGCGCGCGCGGAGGTCGGAGCGAGCCGCCCGTATCGCCTCTGGCCGAGTCACGTCGTCCGGCCGCTCCTGACCTACTCGGTCGGGCCGGACGGAAACGCGTGGCAGCTCGGCGTCGAGGGGACCGACGTCCTCGGCCGGCTCGACTGGGTCGCCGCGGCGTCCGTCGGTAACGAAGCGGGTCCCCGAGGCGGCTCGCTTGCGGCCTCGTACCGCGGCCTGCCGGTCGCCCTGTCGGCGCACGCGTTCTTCGCGCGGGAGAAGCCGGGCAGCCAGCGTGTCGTTCCACGCCCGGAGCTCGATCAGGAGCGTTTCGGTGGATTCGTGGAGGGCATCTGGTCGAGACCGACCGCGGTGGGGCGGCTTCTCGTCGCGGCCGGAGGGGGATTCTCGCGGGTGGAGCCGCTCGCGGGTGGAGACGAGTTCGATCGCACACTCTTCTCCGCCCGTGCTCGCGCCACCGGGAGGAGGGTTCGCGGCAAAACTGGTTTCGGAGGAGAGGTCGATTTGACCGGCTCCGCCGGCCGCACGGCCGAGAGCTCGTGGAACCAGGTTCTCGCGGGAGCCGTCGTCACCGCATACCTGCCGTCCGCCCGGCTCTCCGCGTCGGCGCGGTACGGCGACACTTCTGGATCCCCAACGCTGTTCGACCTCTTTTCGGTGGGCGGAGCGCCCTCTTCGGTCCTGCCGGCCGGGCTCGACCGCAACCGGATCGAGCTCGCCGCGCTGCCCGCGTTCGTGCACACGGGCGAACGCGTGGAGTCCGCCCGCGGGGAGGTCGCTCTCACCGCGCTTCCCCTCGTCGTCTACGGCGAGCGCCTCCGCGCGTGGAGCCCGGGCGGCGACAAGCCGGACCCGGTCCGCGTCCTCGGCGCCGAGATCCGCGTCGACGAGAGGCTGCTGCCGGTCACGTTCCCGGGCGACCTCGCCTTTTACGCGGGAGTCGCGAAGATCAAGAGCGCGTCGCCGCGGTTCGACTCGACGCGGGGATACGCGGGGCTCCTTTACCGACCGTAGAAGGCCGTCTCGCGGCCGGAGACGCTAGTCGTCGTAGAAGCGTCGCGCCGAGATGGTCCCCTTCCGGTTCACGAGCTTGAGCTCGACCTCGTGCTCGCCGCGCCGGAGCGCGGGCTTCACGAACACGATCACGTAACGCCCCGAGATTGCGCGCGTCACGCGGTCGATCGCCGCGTCCGGGAAGAGGTGCGTCTTGTGATACGTCCCGCCGGTCACCTCCGACACCGCCTCGAGCCGGTACTCGAGCGTGTGGTAGTCGGCGTCGGTGACGTCCAGGGTGAAGATGTTCACCCGCGCGGCGGACAGCGACGTGAGCGCGCGCCGGTAGTCCTTCTTCTCCGCCGGCACCGGCCCCGTCAACCCGCCGACCGTGCCGAGACCCCAGCCGAAGTAGAGCATCGACTTGCCGCCGGGGATCGGCTCGAGCGCCCGCGCGACGAGCTCGAGGCCGCGCTCGGGAGTCGAGGCGTCGAGCGCGGCGTCGTAGTCGAAGTTGCGCGCGAGCGACGGGAACGGACCCGGCTGCAGCCGCTCGGGCTCTCCCGTCCGAAGGCACGCGATCATCGCGGCGCGGACCTTCGAGAGGTCGTCGGTGAAGTCCTGCCGGAGCTTCAAATGAGAGTCGAAGGACACGACCGCGATGCGGTCGGTCGGCAGGAAGGTCTCGAGCAGCCGGTCGGCGTGCGCGACCATCCGGAGGAAGCCGTGGATGCGCACGGGCTCGTGATCGGTCTGGAAGAAGAGCACGATCACCCGGCCCGGCGGGTAGGCGAGCACGGGCTCGGCGATCGCCGGCGCCTCCCCCCAGACGATGTCGCCCGCCTTCGGAGCGGCGGCCTCCGGCGCGCCGGCGGAAACCCACTCGACGGACTCGATGGGCACGCGCTTGCCGTCTACCTTGAGCGCGAAGTCGGCGACTCCGAGGTCGCGGATCGGCTCGCCGTCGTTGTCCGTCACGTGCGCGTCGATCACGACGCGCTCGACGCGCGCCTCCTCGCGGAAAGACCCGGCCCGTTCGTCGACCGGTTGCCTCGCGCGCGGGCGCGGCAGGGGAGGGAGCGACTCCTGCGCCGCGAGAGACGAGACCGCCGCGGCGGCGATCAACGCTCCGGCGATCCCCGATGTCCATAGCGTCGTCCGCACGCGAAGAGCGTAGCGCAAAGCGGGGCGATAAGATCGCGGGCCATCTCCGTGTCACTTTTACCCGGTGTGCGACTCGGTCCCTACGAGATTCTCGCGCCGCTCGGCGCGGGCGGGATGGGAGAGGTGTATCGCGCGCGGGACACGCGG
>DASRPJ010000110.1:0-13134 GCA_035646435.1 Thermoanaerobaculia bacterium
GTCCACCTCCTTCGTCTCCTTGACCATGACCATCGTGTTCGGGAACCAGGAGGACCAGCCTCCGAAGAACCGGATCAGGCGGTTTCGGGTCTCCTCGTCGGCCCGGAGGGGGGACGACCCGAAGGCGAGCAGGAGAGCAAGAAGCAGGGTCGTTTTCCGCACGGCGCCCAACCTAACACGCGGCCCGGCGGCGGGATTTCCGGGGAAGGGGCTTAATCGGCCGAAGCCCGCCGGCCCGCCTTGGCGCGCTCGAGAGTGTCGAGCGTCTGCGGGTCCCGCTGGAGGACGTTGTCGCCGTAGCCGCGCTTGGTGACGAACTCGAAGTCCACCTGGAGGTACGGGACGCCGGCGGGGAGCCTCTCCTTCCGGTAGTGCCACACCTCGCGCCAGTTCGAGGCGGCGTCGGTCATCGTGCGGCCGGGCCCTCCCATGGCGGCGTCCGTTGCCGCCGCGCGCGTCCCGCTGCCCCCCCGATTCCCCTCGCTCCGGGAGCCCGCCGACGTGGCCGCCGCGACGCGCGCGTCGGAAGCTCGCGAGCGGGAGAGCGCGGACGCATCGGCGGCGTCCTCGCCCGTGGCGAGCGGCTTGCGGCCGACGTAAGTCGGCGGTCCTAGGAGCATGAAGACCATTCCCCGGTCCGTCAGGCTCCCCCGCGTCTCCTGCTGCGTGAACCGGGAGTCGGCGAACGCGACCCGCTTCTCGAACTCGGCGCGGGCCTCGTTCTCGGGAGTTTCCGGGGTCGGGTCTCGCTTCTGCCAGAAGTCCACGACGAATGCGGACCGGGACGCCGTGTCGGAAAGGCGGCCGTAGTCCTGGCGCTGGCCGGGCGAAAGGACGTAGCGGACGGGGCCCTCGGCCCAGTCGGGGCCCGGCAGCTCCGCGGCGAGAGCCCCCGCCGGCGGAGCGAAGGCGCGGTACGCGGCCTCGAACGACGCGTCCGCCGGCTGATCGCGCGGGAGCGCGCGGCGCGCCTCCTCGAGCGCGGCGATCACTTTCTTCGAGTAGAGGCCGGCGTCGAGCGAAGCGTTCGGTTGGTGCTTGAGGAAGACCGCGAAGTTCGCTCGAGCCTCCTCCTTCTTTCCGAGCGACGCGTAGGAGGCGCCGCGGTAGAAGGCGACGATCGGCTCGAGCATCGCGCGATCCCTCTCGAGCCCGGGCTTGCCGCTCTCCGCCTCGATCTCCGAGAGCGTGCGGAGCACGTCCGCGAAAGACCCGTTGCGGAACTCCTCCTTCGCCTTCTGGAGGAGCTCCGGCAGGGACGCTCCGACGGCGACGGCCGCGCCGAGAAGAAGGCAGAAGCCGAGGGCGGCCGCTCTCGCTTGCGCGCGCATGGGTAAACGGAAGCCCGGGGCTACGCCTTCGTGTCGCGCAGCTTGTTCTTCGCGCGGTCGAGCGTGTCGAGGACCTGCGTCTCGCGCTGGAGGACGTTCTCCCCGTAACCCTGCTTGGTCACGAAGTCGAAGTCCACCTGGAGGTACGGGACCCCGGCGGGCAGGTGCTCGCGGCGGTAGTGCCACACTTCGCGCCAGTTCGACGCCGCGTCGTTGACGGTCGATCCGGGCCCCGTCACGCGGTCGATCCGCGCGACCTGGTCCTTGCGGCTTCCAATCGGTTGAGCGGCGATGCGAACGTCCGATCGGCGGAATCGGAAGAGCGCCGACGAGTCGTTCGCGTCGTCCCCCGACGTGAGCGGTTTCCGACCGACGTACGTCGGCGGCCCGAGGAGGAGGAAGACCATTCCGCGGTCGGTCAGGCTTCCCCGCGTCTCGGACTGCGTGAACCGCGAGTCGGCGAACGCGACCCGGCGGTCGAACTCGTCCTTGAACTCGTTCGAGGCGGTTTCCGGTCTGGGATCGCGATCCTTCCAGAACGCCGTCACGAACTCCGAGCGCGTGACCGGATCGAGGAGTCGAGCGTACTGCCGCCGTTCGTCGGCGGTCAGGAGGTAGCGCACGGGCCCCTCGGCCCAGTCGTCGCCGAGGTTCTCGTCGGACTGCACCGTGGGACGGCGGAACGCGTTGTACGCGAGCACGAGCGTGTTTCCGCCGGGAGGAGCCGGCTCCTGGCCCCGCGCGCGGAGCGTCTTGCGAGCCTCCGCCAGCGCTGCGACGACCTTCTTCGAATAGACGGCCGGATCGAGCTCGACGTCCGGCTGGAACGCGAGGAAGATCTCGAACTGCTCGCGCGCCTGCGGCCCTCTTCCGAGCGACGCGTACGAGGCGGCACGGTAGAAGGCGAGGACCGGGGTGAGCTTCGTTCGGTCGTTCTCGTGTCCTTCCTTCCGGCTCTCCTGCTCGAGCGCATCGAGAGTCTCGAGCGATTGCACGAACGCGCCCATGCGGAACTGGTCTTTTGCCTTCTGGAGGAGCGCCGGAAGTGTCGAAGCGGCGAGCGAGGAGACGACGAGAAGGGAAAGAAAAAGAGAGGCGAGAGAGCGTCTCATGGATACCTCCGAGGAAGGATCAATCCTACGCCCGCTGCGCTTCGGCGAGGCAAAAAAAAGGGGCCCGAAGGCCCCTTTGGAGAATCCAGAAAAACGAATCAGAACGAAATCTTGAGCGCCGCGCGGATCTGACGGGGATCCTGCCGGAGCTGCGGACGGGCCCAGTCGTCTTGCGGCATCGGGTCGCCGAAGCCGAGGGTTCCGAGACGCTCGAAGTTCCGCGCGGAATACTCGGGAGAGTTTGCCGGGGTGCAGCCCGCGGCGATCTCGCAGAAGCTTCCGTCGGGGTTGAAGTCCTCGTCGATCTGGAGGACGCCCTGCCGATCGAGCAGGTTGAAGACGTAGAGGGCCGGCGTGATCGAGACCGGTCCGACGTTGAACGTATAACCGAGGGAGAGGTTCGCCTCGAACTCGGCCGGCAGACGCCCGTCGGAGACGGCCGAATCCCGGCCGCGGTCGACGAGGTGGAGCAGGTCCGGGTAGAAGACGTTGTACCAGCCGTACCGGGAGACCGGGGCGCCGCTGCGGTAGAAGCCGCCGATGCCCACGGAGAGCCCGAACGGCGCGGTGTAGACCGCGTCGAGGCGGAGCTGGTGCGGACGGTCGAGGTAGAGACGGCCGTCGGCGTTGACGGAGAAGAGCGGGTAGTCGTAGTCGGCGTTGATGCCCGGGTCGGTCTGGCCCGAAGCCACGCGCACCGCGCCGTCGTAGTTCCCGCGCAGGGTCGAGTAGAGATAGGAGAACTGAGCCCAGAGGTTCTGGCTGAACGACTTTCTCGCCGTCAGCTCGACGCCCTTGAACTCACGCTTGGCCTCCGGAACTTCCGGGGCGCGGCCTTCCAGGTGGTCTTCGCCCGTGAATGTGGAGCACCGCCCCGCGTCCGGGGAAACGAAAAGCGAACCGGCGTGGTCGCACCACGGGAACGTGTTGCTCGCGCCGCCCGCCCACAGCTCGCCCGAGCCCGGGTTGATGAGCGCGCAGGAGGCGTTCTGGTTGAGCGTCTCGTCGTTGTAATCGAGGTCGCAGCGGTCTTCCATCGTGTTGCCGAGGTCCCGATACATTCCCTTCAGGCCGACTGCGAACGTCGGCGTGAGAGCCATCTCGACGCCGAGAGCGAACTCGTCCTGGTAGGGGCCGTTGATGTCCTCGTCGACCGGCTGGAACGCGCCGCCGCCCTGGAAGGACGGGTTGCGGTTCGGCGGGCCGCCGTGGACCGTGGAGAACCCGCCCGCCGGCTGGTCGGCGAAGGGGCTCGTCGGACCGGAGTAGTTCCACGTCGTGGCGGAGAACTGGGAGCCGTAGACGCGGACCGCCAGGTCCTGCGGGATCATGTAGTAGAAGCGGCCGTAGGAGCCGAACAGCTTCGTCGAGCCGTCTCCCGCCCAGTCGTAGATGAAGCCGATACGGGGCTGCCACTGGTCGTCGAGGTCGAGCGTCGTGACCTCGTCCGCGTTCTGGATCGTCTGCGTGTCGTAACGGACGCCGACGTTCAGGGTGAACTTCGGGGTGACGCGCCACGTGTCCTGGAGGAACGCCGACCAGAGCTGGCTCGGGGGCGCCGTCGTCGTGGCGCCGACCGCGTTGAAACTGCCGAGCGCGTCCGCGTAGAAGTTGTGCTCGAAGTACACGCGGACCGGCTGGCCGAGGTAATTCGTGTAGTTGACGCCGCCGCCCGGCTCGCAGAAGTTGACGGACGTCGTCACGGTGCTGCACGTCCGGACGCGGATGCGCTGGCCGCCCGTGTAGCTCGTGACCGCGGTGGTCACGTTCTCGAGCCAGTCGCCGCCGACCTTGAGCTCGTGGTTGCCGAAGTAGGAGGTGAAGGAGCCCGCGTACTCGTCGCGGTCACCGGTGTTGTGGCGGGTGAACCCGGGGATGATGCCGAAGCCGTTGAAAACCGGGAAGAAGGGGTAGTCCGCGGCCACGGTCCGGTCCACGATCCCGACGACCGAGCGATCGAGGGGCTTGAAGATGAACCGGTCCTTGTGCTTCGAGTACTGCAGCGTCAGGACGCCGAAGGACCCGAAGAGCTGGTTGTAGCGGCCGGCATAGTCCTCGGCGCCGATGTCGAAGCGGCCGGAGTAGGAGTCCGGGTCCGTTCCGGTGGGCGTGAAGACCGCGCCGTCGCGGTGCTCGGGGTCGCGGAAGTAGCTTCCGACGAGGGTCGAGCCCTGCGCGATGTTGAACGTGAGCTTTCCGGAGAAGAGGTTGTAGGTCTGCTCCTCGCGGAAGTGCTGGCCCAGAACCGACTGCGCAGACCGGGGCACCCGGTCCTGCGAGAGGTCGGAGCGGTTGTACGCCGTGAAGAACCAGAGGCGGTCCGGGATAAAGAAACCGCCGAGATCGGCGCCGTAGTCGAGCTCCTCGAGTTCGTCATAGGTCAGGTTGAACGTGTCGGTGTCTCGGCGGACCTGGTCCGAGCGGAAGCTCGGGGCAGCGTAGTTCGCGAAGACGTCGCCGTGGAACTCGTTTCCACCCGACTTCGTGATGACGTTGATGATCGCGCCGGTCGAGCGGCCGAACTCGGCCTGGTAGCCGCCGGTCTTGACCTCGACCTCCTGGATGAACTCGTTGTTGATGATCTTTCCCTGGACGCCGCGGTTGACGTTCGTCGTGTTGATGCCGTCGATGATGTACGCGTTCTCCGCCGAGGTGGAGCCGTACACCGACAGCGCGAGTCCTCGCCCCTGGCGGTCGCCGGTGTCCTCGTTGACGCCCGGCTGGAGCCGCACGACTGCCGCGTAGTTGCGGCCGAGGGGCAGCTTCTCCATGACCTTCGCGGAGTAGTTGGAGCCCGTGGTCGTGCTCCCGGTGTCGACGACGGGCGCCTGCCCGCTGACGACGACTTCTTCCGTCTGCGAAATCTGGAGGGTGTGGTTGACGGTCGGCGTCGACCCGAGGCTGACGATCGCCGTCTTCTCGGCCGTTGCGAACCCGGCGAGCCCGCAGCTCACCTTGTAGGTCCCCGGCGGCACCGTCGAGATCCGGTAGCTGCCGTTGTTGCTGGTCACCGACGTGCGGGTTCCCTGCATCGACGGGCTCGTCGCGGTGCAGGTGACGCCCGGCAGCGCAGCGCCCGACGTATCCGTGACGGTGCCCTGGATGTCGCCCGTGGTCTGGGCGAATACCAGGCCTCCCGTCGCCACGCCGACGATCGCGATCGCCAGCAGCGGCACCAAGAACTTCCTAAATCGACTCATAGGCCTCCTCCTCTGTTGTTGCCCACGCGGGAACGAACTCTCTTTTTTCCGGGAAAGCAGTCCGAAAGGATCGAATCGAAGGACGAGAA
The DNA here is from genome assembly GCA_035646435.1 of Thermoanaerobaculia bacterium. Lineage (GTDB taxonomy): Bacteria > Acidobacteriota > Thermoanaerobaculia > UBA5066 > Gp7-AA6 > Gp7-AA6. The sequence continues at coordinate 5,733 of DASRPJ010000110.1, forward strand.
CGCGTGATCGAAGGTCAGCACAGACGCTGTTCAAGAGCAATCAAACTGCCAAAGGGGCGATAGGCGGAGCGAACTCTAAGTGACTAAAAACACGGCGTCAACAAGATTTCCGGGGCATTGACTGGGCGGTCAACTATTCGTGATTCGGGATATTCGTTCAAGAAAATGAATCGAATGGTCCCTCCGCCTGAGCCCGCCATCCTGCGCATCGGGCGCCCGGTCCCGCCGGACGGACGGCGCGAGAGGCGGGACGGGCGGCCGGGAAGTCAGGATCGGGGGTCCCTCGTCTCCGGCTCGAGGCGGAGGAGGAGGGCCCCCGCTTCGACGGTCTGACCGGCGACGCACTCGACCAGCGTGACGCGCGAGGCGGCTTCCGCGCGGATCTCGTTCTGCATCTTCATCGCTTCGATCACGAGCACGGTCGCCCCCGCGGCGACCTCGTCCCCCTCGCGGACGCGCACCTCGACGACGCGGCCCGGGATGAGCGCACGGATTTCGCGCGGGCCTCCGAAGGCCTCCTTCTGCGCGGCGGCGAGATCCCGCAACGGGTCGGCGAGGTCGACCGCGAGCCGGCGGGCGCCGCGCCACGCCTCGACCCGGCCGGTCGGACCCTCGGTCGCTCTCCCGGCGAGCTGCCTCCCGTCCGCGAAGATGACGCTGTGCCGGCCGTCGGGGAGCCTCGCCGACTCGGCGGCCCTCTCACCCGCCGGGCTCCTCACCGCGACGTGCCGGCCCCCGTCGCGGATCTCGACCTCGAGGAGCTCCCGCTCTTCCCCCCGTCGCCGGAGGAAGCGCCGCTCTATCTTCACCGCCGCCCGCCCCGGTGCGGCCGGCCGGACCGAAGCGCCTCCGAGCGCGACGACTCCTTCCACCGGGATCCCGCGAGAGCGGGCGGCACGCGCCTGCCCGATTGATCGAGCGTGACGCACACCGCGGCGAGGATCACCTCCTCCTCCGACGGCTCCTCGCGGGGTTGCATGCGGTCCGCGAGCCACGCGTCGAGCCACTGCGTGTGGATGCGGCCAGCGCGGAAGTCCGGGTCCCGGACGAGCTCGCGAAAGAGGGGCAGGGCCGTCTCGACCCCCGCGATCTCGTACTCGTCGAGGGCGCGCGCCAGCCGCTCGATCGCCTCCGCGCGGTCGCGGCCCCGGGCGACGAGCTTCCCGAGCATCGGGTCGTAGTCGATCGGGACGACGGAGCCCTCCTCGATGCCGACGTCGTTGCGCACCCCGGGCCCTTCGGGAAGCCGGAGGCGGGTGATCGTTCCGGGCGACGGCGCGAACCCGCGCTCCGGGTCCTCGGCGTAGACGCGGCACTCGATCGCGTGACCCCGGGCCGCGAGGTCGCGGGCCTCGACCGAGAGGGCCTCCCCCTGCGCGCAGCGGATCATCTCGGCCACGAGGTCCAATCCCCAGACCTCCTCGGTGACGGGGTGCTCGACCTGGAGCCTCGTGTTCATCTCGAGGAAGTAGAACGACCCGTCCGGCGCGAGCAGGAACTCGACGGTGCCGCAGGAGTCGTAGCCGACCGCGTCCGCGGCGGCGAGGGCGGCGGCGAAGAGCCGCCGGCGCAGATCTTCGCCGACCGCCGGCGACGGGCACTCCTCCACCACCTTCTGGTGACGCCGCTGGATGCTGCACTCGCGCTCGCCGACGGCGATCCGGTGCCCGTGCCGGTCCGCGGCGATCTGGACCTCGATGTGCCTCGGGTTCTCGAGGAGCTTCTCCGCGTACAGGGCGCGGTCTCCGAAAGAGGCCTGCGCCTCCGCGCCGGCGCGGTCGAACGCGGACGCGACGTCCTCCTCCCGGTCGACGCGGCGCATCCCCTTTCCGCCGCCGCCCGCCGACGCCTTCAGGAAGATCGGATATCCGACGCCGCGCGCGAACTCCGCGAGCTCGGACGCGTCCCGCGCGGGCGTCGTCGTGCCGGGGACGATCGGCACGCCCGCACGCTCCATGAGCACGCGACTCGTGGTCTTCGTTCCCATCGCCTCGATCGCCGAGGCCGACGGCCCGACGAAGACGAGGCCGGCGTCCTCGCACGCCCGCGCGAAGGCCGCGCTCTCCGCGAGGAAGCCGTAGCCGGGATGGACGAGCGTCGCCTTCGTGTTCCGCGCCGCGTCGAGGATCCGCTCGACGGAGAGGTAGCTCTCCCTCGACGGGGGCGGCCCGAGTCGGACGGCATAGTCCGCCATTGCGACGTGCCGCGCCGCGCGGTCCGCGTCGGAATAGACCGCGACCGTCTCGATCCCGAGGTCCCGGCACGCCCGGAAGATGCGGACCGCGATCTCGCCCCGGTTGGCGACGAGGAGCCTCAGCGGCCTTCTCCGGTACACCCGCGATCGGGTCGGGACCGGTGACGGCCCTCAGACACCGGGCACCGAAAGGCCCCGACAGATCTTCCGGGTGAGCTTGTCGGAGATCTCCCTGTGACGGGGAACCGCCTCAACTTCTCCGGTGGCCGGGTTTGTCCAGAGAGAATGTTCCTTGCCTTCGCGCTTCAAATAGCAGCCTTGCCGTCGAAGGTGTCGCAGCAAGGCTTCCCGCTTCACTGGACAACGAGTAGCTCTTGAATGGCGTCCGGGGGTACGCCCCGCAGTGCGTCCTCACGCCGGTCATCGAGGATCAACGCGACCGCTTCCGCAAGGCTTTTCCGGCATTCCTCCAAGGTCCTTCCCTGGCCGTTGGCACCCGGGACTTCCGGGCAGTAAGCGATAAACCAGTCGCCGTCTTGCTCGATGACCGCGGTGAACTCGTTGCGCATAGGCATCCAAGTCTAACTTGTCGCGAAGCGGTTCTTCGCGGGCGAAGCTTCGGGGGACCGTTCGATGCGCTCAGGGCGACGGGCTGGTCACAGCGGGATGTTCCCGTGCTTCTTCGCCGGCAGCGACACCCGTTTCCCCTCGAGGAGCGCGAACGCGGCCACTAGCTTCGCGCGCGTTTCGGAGGGCTCCAGGATCTCGTCCACGTAGCCGCGGCGCGCGGCGATGTACGGGTTCGCGAAGTTCTCGACGTACTCGGCGACCTTGCCGGCGCGGACGGCCGGCGGCGCGCCGTCGAGCTCGCGCCGGTAGAGGACGTTCACCGCGCCCTCCGGTCCCATCACCGCGATCTCCGCCGTGGGATACGCGAAGTTGAAGTCCGTCGCGAGGTCCTTCGACGCCATCACGCAGTACGCGCCTCCGTAAGCCTTGCGGGTGATCACGGAGACTTTCGGCACCGTCGCCTCGGCGAACGCGTAGAGGAGCTTCGCCCCGTGACGGATGATGCCCCCGTACTCCTGCTGCGTTCCGGGGAGGAAGCCGGGCACGTCTTCGAACACGAGCAGCGGGACGTTGAACGCGTCGCAGAAACGGACGAACCGCGCGCCCTTGACCGACGCGTCGATGTCGAGGACGCCCGCGAGGTGCATCGGCTGGTTCGCGACGACGCCGACCGATCGGCCGGCGAGGCGGATGAAGCCGACGATCAGGTTACGGGCGAAGCCGGCGTGAACCTCCAGGAACTCCCCTGCGTCGGCGACGGCGCGAATGAGCTCGGCCATGTCGTAGGACTTGTCCGCCTCCTCGGGGATGAACCGATCGAGGTCCCGGCCCCCCCCGGCGGGCTCGCGACTCTCCCGCCGGGGCGGGTCGTCGAGGTTGTTCGAGGGCAGGTACGAGAGGAGTTCGCGGATTGCGAGGAGCACCCCGGCGTCGTCGGCTCGGACGAAGTGCGCGACCCCCGACACCGAGGCGTGCGTTCGCGCTCCCCCCAGGTCTTCCTTCGTCACCTCCTCGTGAGTCACCGTCCGGATGACGTCGGGGCCGGTGACGAAGAGGTACGCGTTCTTCTCCGACATGAAGACGAAGTCGGTGATCGCCGGCGAATAGACGGCGCCTCCCGCGCAGGGGCCGAGGATCGCGGAGATCTGCGGGACGACGCCGGAGGCGCGCGTATTGCGGAGAAAGACGCGGGAATAGCCGGCGAGCGAGACGACGCCCTCCTGGATCCGCGCGCCGCCCGAGTCGTTCAAGCCGATGATCGGGGCGCCGTTCTCGACGGCGCGGTCCATCACCTTGCAGATCTTTTCGGCGTTGGTCTCGGAGAGCGATCCCCCGAACACCGTGAAGTCCTGCGCGAAGACGAAGACGCTCCGGCCGTCGACCGTGCCGGCCCCCGACACGACGCCGTCCCCCGGCACGCGCGACTTCTCCATCCCGAAGTCACGCGACCGGTGCTCGACGAGCGAGTCGAGCTCGAAAAACGAGCCGGGATCGAGAAGCAGCTCGACCCGCTCGCGCGCCGTGAGCTTCCCCTCGGCGTGCTGGCGCGCGGTCCGGTCGGGGCCGCCCCCTTCGCGACTGCGCGCGCGAAGGGCCTCGAGATCGGCGATGCGCTTTTCGACGGTCAAGCTGAAAACTTAGAGGACGATCCCGCGCTGCTCCGCGAGCTTCCGGCGGATGCGGCGGAAGAGCTCCTGGCCGTCCACTCTCCCCGAAGCGATCTCGTGACGGGCGCCCTCCATCATCCGGCGGGCCTCCTCGTCCAGGGTGCGCTCCTTCTCCGCCTCGGCGGCGAGCGTCGAGACGACCGCGTCCTTGAGCGCGCCGGGAGCCTTTTCCTCGTAGAGCTTCCGCGAAGCGAGCCCGCGCGCGGTCCGCACCGCGAGGAAGTCCTTTTTTCTGTCCGCGAGACTCATCCCGCCTCCGTACGGGGCGATGTTACAGCGGGAAAACGATCACGGATAATCGAGCCCGATGGCGGAACTGGAGGACGCGGCAATCGCGCGATGGCTCGAGCCACTCGCGTCGGACCAGGGCGACGTCGCCGAGGTCTTCGTCGAGACGCGGCGGCGGACGGTGGTCGACTGGAGCGATGGCGAGCCCGGCGAGGCTCGCGTGGCGCTCGAGGCAGGAGTGTCGGCGCGGCTGCGCCGGGCGGGACGCGAGCGGCTCGTCTTCGTCTCGGGAGCGGGAGAGGGAGAGGTCCGGGAGGCGATTCGCGGCCTGACGTCTTCGTCCGGCAAGACGGCGGCGGCCCACTCCGCGCCCGCGCCCCCGCCTTTCGAATCCGAGCCGGACCCGGCGGTGGACCGCTGGATCCGCCGCCTCGGTCCGATCTTCGCCCGGCACGCGGGGCGGGGGCGATTGACGTGGTCGCTCGTCGACCTCGATCGGCGCGTCGTCCCGTCCGGGCTCCCGCCGGCGCGGTCCACGCGCCGCCTCTTTTCGCTCGAAGGCTCGTTCACGGCGGCTTCGCGGCGCGGGGACGAGATACGCGCGTTCTCGTTCCACGCGCCGGAGGCCGACTCGACCGCGGACGAGCTGAAGGTCGCCCTGACGACGGCGTCTCTCCCGCGGGAGCGGCCCGTTCCCTTCGGCGATCCGCGCGGCGACGTCCTCTTCTCCGGCGGCACCGCGGCCGTCCTCTTCCACGAGATCCTCTCCCACACGCTCGAAGCGGGCGCGGAGGAGTCCCCTCTCTCGCGGCTCTCGGAGGCGCGGGTGGCCGTGCCGGACCTCGACGTCCGCGACGATGCGTCGCGGCTCGACCTCTTCGGCGGCTACGAGCGGGACGACGAGGGAACGCGGCCGCGCGTCGTGAAGCTGCTCGACTCGGGCCGGCTCGGCGGGACGCTCTCGGACCGGTCGCACGGCGGCGCTCGCGGATCGACGGGGCACGGCCGGCGGGCGGGCCCCGCGGACCCGCCGCTTCCCCGCGGATCGAACACGGTCGTCTCGCCCGGACAGGCCACGACCGAAGAGATGGTCCGGCGCCTCGCCAACGGGCTCTGGATCGACGAGATCCAATCGGGCTCGGTCGAGCTCGCGAGCGGACAGTGGCGGCTCGAGTACCCTCACGCGCGGCGCGTCCGCCGGGGCCGGTTCGCCGACGAGGTGGGGCCCGGCATCCTCGCCGGAGAGATCCTCTCAACGCTGTCGGCGGTCGAGCCCGTCGTCGGCCGCGAGGTGCGCGCGTGCCGATCGCTCGGCTGGTGCTCGCGCGCGGGGCAGGTCGTGCCCGTCCAGGGGGCGGCGCCGGACGTCCTCGTCCGGCGGCTCTCGGTGCGCGATCGGTGAGCGCCGACCGTCTCTCCGGACTCCTCGAACGCCGGTCGCCCGGAGCGTGGGAGCTCTACCGGAAAGTCTCGGACGCGCGCGAGACCGACCTCACGCGCTCCGAGCGGCGCGAGGCCTTCCGGCGCGAGAACGGCTGGGCCGCGCGTTGGTGGGACAGGGGGCTGCGCTTCGCGTGCGCCTCCGATCCGGAGCGGCTCGCCGCGGCCGTCGCCGAGGCGTCGAGACTTCCGGCGCGCGCCGAGGCGCCGCCGCGATTGCCCGGATCGAAGGGGGAGCGGCCGGCGCCGGACGGCGACCGTCCCCTTCCGCCCGACGTCTTCGAGCGACTGGGGCAGCTCGTCGCGGAGAAGTCCCGAGGCGAGGCGGTCCTCGCGTCCCTCGCGCTCCGGAGCGGCCGGGCGGAGGAGCGGATCGTCAACGGCGCGGGTTTGTCCGTATCGACGGGCGTGGCCCGCCGGGACGGAGTCGCCCGGGCCGTCGGTCGGCGCGACTCGAAGGGATGCGAGACGCGGGCGGTTTTTCGATGGGACGGCGAGCCCGACCTCGAATCCCTCGCGGGCCGGCTCGCCGACGGGGCGACGTTCCCCCTCGCGCCGCGCGGCGTCACGTTCGCGCGCGGCGCCTGGCTCCTCGACCCGGGCGTCGCGGCCGCCGTCCTCGCGGCGATCGCGCCGCTCTTCTGCGCGGACACGTTGCCCCGCTGGGTGAAGAAGAGCGACTTCGCCGCGCGGCGGGTCCGGATCGCCGACGATGCCTCCGCCGACGCCCCCTTCGACGGCGAAGGGACGCCGACCCGTCGGGTTCTCGTCGTCGAGGACGGGGCCCTCGCCGCCCGGCTTCACGACCTCCGGTCCGCGGCTCGAGCCGCCGAGCTTCCGACCGGTCACGGCGTTCGCCCGTCGTATCGCGACCTGCCGCGGCCCGGCCCCCGGCGGCTCTTCCTCGAGACTTCGCAGGGAAGCTCTCCGCGCGAGCTCCTCGGGAGCGTCGGGCGCGGCGTCTTCGCCCGCGCGCTCACGGCTCCGGTCTCGGTGGACCTCGCGCTCGACCGCTACGACGTGCAGTTCACCGGCGTGTCGATCCTGGCCGGCCGGGCGACGGAGCCGGTCGCCGGGGCGCGCGTGCGGGGACGAGTCTCGGAGCTTCTCTCCCGTTTCGGGGCGATCGGAACCGACCTCCAGTTCTTTCCGATGCCCTATCCCGCGGGCGCCCCCACCGTGCTCATCGAGAAGGTGACCTTCGAGTAGCTACCGGGGCGGCGGCGTCGGCTCGGGGGCGGGAGGCGGAAGGGGCGGCGCTCCGGGGGGCAGGCCCTGTTGCGGGCGCGTCTGCCCCGGCGAG
>DASRPJ010000111.1:0-11122 GCA_035646435.1 Thermoanaerobaculia bacterium
AGGCGCTCAAGGAAATCGCCGGCCGTTCGAACTTCGAGATCGAGGCCATCTTCGTGGACGACGGGTCCGAGGACGAGTCCTGGGAGCGGATCCGGGCGATCACCGCAGCGTGGCCCGCGGCGCGCGGCATCCGTCTCACCCGGAACTTCGGGTCCCAGATGGCGATTCTCGCGGGGCTCCACGAGGCGTCGGGCGAGGCGGCGGCGGTCCTCTCCGCGGACCTCCAGGAGCCGCCCGATCTCCTCCCCCGTTTCGTCGAAGCGTGGCGCTCCGGGGCGACCGCCGTCCTCGCCGTCCGCACCGCGCGTCCCGAGCCCTGGCCCACCCGCGCCGCGGCCACCCTCTACTACCGGACGCTCAAGCGTCTCGCGTTCGAGTCGATGCCCGAGGGGGGGTTCGACTGCTTCCTCGTCGGCCGGCCGGCGATCGACTTCCTGACCGGCAGCCGCGAAGTGAACACGTCGCTTCCCGGGCTCATCCTGTGGGCCGGGTTTCCGGTGGCGCTCGTCTCCTACGAGCGGCTCGCGCGCTCCGACGGCCGGTCACGCTGGACCTTCGGCAAGAAGGTAAAGCACTTCCTCGATTCGGTCATCTCGTTCTCCTACGCTCCGCTCCGGTGGATGTCCGTCGCGGGCGCCGGAATCGCGTTCCTCGCTTTCGGCTACGCGATCCTGCTCGTGGGGCTGAAAATCTTCGCCGGCATGCCCTTCCGCGGGTGGACCTCCCTCATGGTCGCGCTCGCGTTCTTTTCCGGCGTCCAGCTCCTCGCGCTCGGCATCCTGGGCGAGTACCTGTGGCGCACGCTCGACGCCGCGAGAGCTCGCCGCGGCTTCCTCGTTCGCGAGAAGACGAGGGGTCAGTCCTGATTTCCTGACTTTCCCGCCGGCGGCCTACCGGGCACTCGCGAGCAGGGTCTCGGCCACGCGGTCGATCTCGTCGTCCATGAGTTGCGGGAACATCGGAAGCGCGAGGACCTCCCGCGCCGCCTGCTCCGTTTTCGGGAACTGCCCTTCTCGATACCCGAGGTCCGCGAAGCACTCCTGGAGGTGAAGCGGGATCGGGTAGAAGACCGCCGTGCCGATCCCGGCCTCCGCGAGCTTCGCGCGAACGCGGTCGCGGTCGCGGACCCGGACGACGTACTGGTGAAAGACGTGTTTGCGCCCGGGGGCCACGAAGGGAACGACGACGCGGCCGGCGAAGTCGGCGTCGAAGAAAATCTCACCGTACCGCTCGGCGATGGCGATCCGGCGCGCCGTCCACTCGGTGAGGCGCGTCAGCTTTGCCGTCAGGACGGCCGCCTGGAGGGAGTCGAGCCGGAAGTTCCCGCCGACCCGCGAGTGCCGGTACCTCTCGGTTTCTCCGTGCAGCCGCAGGTTCGCCACGAGGGCCGCGACGTCGTCGTCGCCGGTCGTCACGGCGCCGGCATCCCCCGCGGCGCCCAGGTTCTTCGTCGGATAGAAAGAGAAGGCGGCCACCTTCCCGATCGTCCCCACGTGGCGGCCGCGGTACGACGCCCCGACCGTCTGGCAGACGTCTTCGACCACCGGGATCGGTCCGGAGACCTCGAGGATCGGGTCCATGTCGGCGGCCTGGCCGTACAGGTGGACGGGCATCACGACCTTCGTGCGGGGCGTGATGGCCTCCGCGAGCCGATCGGGGTCCAGGTTGAAAGTCGTCGGCTCGATGTCCGCGAAGACCGGTCGCGCTCCGAGCCGGGCGATCGCGCCCGCGGACGCGAAAAAGCTGAAGGGGCTCGTGACGACCTCGTCGCCCGGACCCACGCCGAGCGCCATGAGGGCGACCAGGAGCGCGTCGGTGCCCGACGAGACGCCGAGCGCGTGGCGCACCCCGATCTCCTCCGCGAGCTTCCTTTCGAACTCCTCGTTGACCGCCCCCATGATGAAGCGGCCGGACGAGAAGATCTCCGCCACCCGCGCGGCGATCTCCCCCTTCAAGCTCTCTTCGTACCGGGTCAGGTCGAGGACGGGTATGGGAATCACGCTCGTCATCGGATCGCGATTCTACGTCCCGCGTCTCGCAATCAGGTGCGCCGTGAATCCGTCGGTCCGGGCGTCCGGCAGGATCCGAAAGCGCCCCCCGTCGACGTAGGGGCGGAGAAGTGGAGGGGCGTCGATCGGCGAGACCTTCAGATCGGGACGCGCGGAGAGGACCTTCGCGACCACCTCTTCGTTTTCCTCCACTTCCAGGCTGCAGGTGGCGTAGAGCAGGTAGCCGCCGGGAGCGAGCAACGCGGCCGCCGCGGCGACCGCCTGCGCCTGCGACCCGGCGAGCTTCGAGATCGCCGCCGGGGTCAGGCGGTAGCGGATCTCCGGAATCTTGCGCAGAGTCCCGGTCCCGCTGCACGGGGCGTCGAGGAGGACGCGGTCGAATTTTGCGGCGGGAAGCGGGGGGGCGAGGAAGTCGGCGGCGGCGGCGCGCGCCTCGGGCATTCCGAGACGGCGGGCGTTCTCAACGAACCGCCGGAGGCGCGCCGGCGACCGGTCGAGCGACACCGTCCGCTTCGCCCGCCCGAGGGCGAGAGCGGCAAAGGACTTTCCGCCCGGCGCCGCGGCGAGGTCGACGAGCAGGTCTCCCGGCGGGAGAAGAAGAGCGAGCGCCTGGGCACCGACGTCCTGCACCGTGAAGTGGCCTTCGCCGAGGAGTGGCGAGCCGAGCGGGTTCCCGGAGACGACCGAGAGTCCGAGCGGCGACAGGGGCGAAAGCTCCGACTCGACCCCCTCGAGGGCGAGCGCCTCGCGGAGCCGGTCGCGGTCGGTGCGCCGGGGATTCGCGAGAAGGTCGAGTCCCGAGTGCGCGTTGTCGGCCTCGAGGATGCGGCACGCCGTCTCCCGCCCGAAGCGCTCGACCCATCGACGCACGAGGAACTCCGGGTGCGACGTGTCCCGCGCGAGCTCCGCGGTCGAGAGGACGGCCGCCGGAGCTGGTCGCGGACGGTCGGCGAGCTTCCGAAGGACCGCGTTCACGAGCTTCGCCGCCCGCTCCCCTCCGCCGGCGCGCGCCTGCCGGACGGCCTCGTCGACGGCGGCATAGCCGGGAACGCGATCGAGGTGGCGCAGCTGGTAGAGCGCGACCTCAAGGACCTCCCGAAGTCCCGGCGCGAGGCGCGCGAGCGGCGCGCGGCAGACGGAAGCGAGCTCGGCGTCGAGGGCGGAGCGGTGCCGGAGCACGCCGAGGACGAGCTCGCGCAGGAGGTCGCGGTCGGGCGGCGAGAGGCCGGCGCCACGCGCGGCGAGGAGCGGCGTCGCTTCCGCGCCGTGACGCAGCACGTCCCGGAGGATCGCGACGGCGCCCTCCCGCGAGCGAGAAGGTGGCCGTGGTTTCATCCGACGTCGAACCGCGCCGGGCGGGGTTGCAGCCCGTCGAAGAACTCGCGCCCCGTGACCGGTTTCCGGCCCGCCCGCTGGACCTTCTTCAGGACGAGCGCGGAGCCCTCCCCGGCCTCGACGACCGGCCAGCCCTTTTCATCCCGCAGCGTCCCGGGCTCCCCCGCCCGGCCCGGCGCGGCGGCCTCGAGCTCGATCAGCTTGACCCGCTCTCCGCCGAGGTGCGCGTAAAGCCCGGGCCACGGCGTGAAAGCGCGGAGGCGGCGCTCGATCTCCGAGGCCGGCCGGCTCCAGTCCACCCGCGCGTCCTCGCGCGTCAGCGGGCGCGAGAAGGTCGGCTCCCCGGTTTGAGGTTTCGGCACGAGCGTGCCCGCCGCCACGCCGTGGAGCGTCTCGACGAGCAGCTCCCCTCCGAGCCGCGCGAGCCGGTCGGCGAGCGAGGCCGCATCCTCCCGATCGCCGATCGAGACCTTTCTCACGAGGTAGACCGGCCCGGCGTCGAGCTCCGACACGATCTTCATGGTGGAGATCCCGGTCTCGCGGTCTCCCGCGAGGATCGCCGCCTGGATCGGAGAGGCACCCCGATGCCGGGGAAGGAGCGACGCGTGGACGTTGACGCAGCCCTTCGGCGGGAGCTCGAGGATCTCGTCGGGGAGGATCTTCCCGTACGCAACGACGGCGATCGCGTCCGGCTGCGCTTCCCGAAGGGTGTCCAGGAACGCCGCGTTGCCGCGGATCTTCGAAGGCTTCGCGACCGCGATCCCCCGCGCCTCCGCGAGTTCGGCGACCGGCGAGGGCCGCGGGCGCCCGCTTCGACCTACGGGCCGATCGGGTTGCGTGACGACGAGGGGCACGTCGAAGCCGCTCTCGATCAGCGCGGCGAGCGAAGGGACGGCGAACTGCGGGGTCCCGAAATAGGCGATGCGCATGCGCGGCAAGCCTAATTCGTCAGCGCGGCGCCCGGTCCACCTCTTCGAAGTAGTCCTCCGCGACGAGCACCTCGCGCGGCTTCGATCCGCGGGGCGGTCCGAGAAGCCCGTCGCGCGCCATCAGGTCGATGAGCTTCCCGGCCCGGGAAAAACCGACGCCCATCCGCCGCTGCAGGAAGGAGATCGAGGCCATCTTCTCCTTCACGACGAGGCGCGCGGCTTCGTCGTACAGCGGGTCGGTCTCGTCGCCGGAGTCGTCGCGGCGGGTGATCTCGACTCGATCCTTGGTGATCTCCTCGTCGTAGTTCGGTTTCGCCTGCTTCTTGAGAAACTTCACGAGCCCGGCGGTCTCCTGGATCGAGACGTAGGCTCCGTGGACCCGTCGCAGGCGCGACGTGCCCGGCGGAAGGTAGAGCATGTCGCCGCGGCCGAGAAGGCGCTCCGCGCCGTTGCCGTCCAGAATGACGCGGGAATCGACCTTGGAGGAGACTTTGAACGCGATCCGCGACGGCAGGTTCGCCTTGATCACGCCCGTCAGGATGTCGACGGAGGGGCGCTGGGTCGCGACGACCAGGTGGATGCCGACCGCGCGCGCCTTCTGCGCGAGCCGCACGATCGACTCCTCGACTTCCTTCGGCGACGTCATCATCAGGTCCGCGAGCTCGTCGATCACGATCACGATGAGCGGCATCGGCTCGAGCTTCAGGTCCGGGTCCTCAGGGTGCCGGGCGCGCACGTCGGCGACCGCCTTCGGATCCTGGATCGCGGCGTTGTACTGCTCGGCGTTCCGGACCTGCCCGAAGTCCGAAAGGGTCTGGAACCGCTCTTCCATCACGTCGACCGCCCACTTGAGTGCGTTCGCCGCTTTCTTCGGGTCGGTAATGATCTTGTGCTTCAGGTGAGGCAGTCCTTCGTAAATCTCGAGCTCGACCATCTTCGGATCGATCAGGATCAGCCAGACGTCGTCGGGCGAAGCCTTGAAGAGGATCGACGTGATCAGCGCGTTGATCGCGACGCTCTTGCCCGACCCGGTCGTGCCCGCGATCAACAGGTGCGGCATCGCCCGCAGGTCGTCCACGATCGGTTCGCCGTGGATGTCCTTCCCGAGCGCGAGAGTCAAAAGCGACGGCGACGATCGGAACTTGTCCGACTCGACGACGTCGCGCAGCGCGATGATCTCGCCCCCGCCCGGGTTCGGGACCTCGATGCCCACGCTCGCGCGGCCGGGCAACCGCTCGATGCGAATCGACTCGGCGGACAGGGCGAGCGCGAGATCCTCGGACAGGCCCATCACCTGGTTGACCTTGATCCCGGCCGCCGGGCGGAACTCGTACGTCGTGACGACGGGACCGGGGTGGTACTCGGCGATCTCCCCCTCGACGCCGAATTCGGCGCACTTGAGGGCGATGGCGCGACCGGTTTCCGCGAGCTGCTTCCGGTCGACTGTCCCGGCGTCGTCGCGTCTCTCGAGGAGGTCCGTGGGAGGGAGCAGATACCCGTCGACAGACATCGGAAGCCGCTGCTGCGGCGGAGCGACCGCCCTCTTCTTGCCCGACACGGCGGCAGGGACAGCGGCTGGCCGGGCCGGCGCGACGACCTTTTTCACGATCGCGAACTTGCCCGGACCAGGGACTTCTTTCAGGAAAGGGGGCTCGTCGGCCGCGAACGGGACGTCCGCGAGCGTCACTCCCCCCTCGCGCTTCGCTTTTTCGAGGTGTTTCGTGACGACCGTTCGGCGGAGGCGCTCCTTCGTTCGCCGATCGCTCGAGCGCGCCCACCCGAGGCGGAAGCGCGACAGGAGAGCGACCAGCTTCACGCGCAGCCCGAAGAACACGTCGGCCAGGGACAGCTGCGTCGCGAGCGGCACCGCGATGAGGAGAAAGGTGACGACGAGCAGGACGGCGCCGGTCGTGCCGAGGCGCGACCGGGCGGCCTCCGAGACCGCCCGCCCCACGATCCCGCCGGCCTCGGCGTCCTCCCCCGCGAGCGGCCTCCGCCCGAAGGCGAGCGACAGGAGCGCGGGCACCGCTAGGAAGATGAGGGCGAACCCGATCGCCTTCGAGCCCCGGTTCTCGAACGGCCTCGCCCCGAAGCGCCGCAGGCCCCAGAACCCGAGGAGGACAGGCACCGTCCACGCCGCGAAACCGAGGGCCTGGTAGAGCGCCGCGGAAAGCGAGGCCCCGAACCCGCCGATCCAGTTCGTCGGCGACTCCGCCTCCCCTGTCGTCAGCGAGAAAAGGTTGGGGTCGTGGGGGTCGTACGAATAGAGGGCGAGCGCGGCGAGCGCCCCGGCGAGCAGCAGCAGGACGCCGAAGGCCTCGCTGGCGGCCCGGCTCCGAAAGAACCCTCCTTCCTGCAAGTCGGTCCATTATCGGACGGAAACGGCGCGGACGATACGAACGACTTCGTCCGCGGCGCGCTTTGTGCTTCCAGTCGAAAGGCATGAAGAAACGAGTTCTCTTTCTCTGCACGGGCAACGCCGCGCGAAGCCAGATGGCGGAAGCGATCGCGCGCGGGTTTCACGGAGAAGTCATGGAGCCGGTCTCGGCCGGATCGCGGCCCGCGGGGTTCGTGCATCCGCTCGCGATCCGGGCGATGCAGGACCTGGGCGTCGACATGAACGGGGCGCGATCGAAGGGGGTCGAGGAGTTCGCGAACGTGCCCTTCGACGCCGTCGTCACCGTCTGCGATTCCGCGGCAGAGGACTGTCCCCACTGGCCCAACGCCGGGAAGGTCCTGCACTGGCCGATCGAGGACCCGTCCTACGGGCCGGACGATCCCTCGACGCGGTACGACCGCTTCCTCCTCACCCGCGACGAGCTGCGCCGCCGCATCGACGAGCTCGCCCGGGAGCTTGGGGCCCCGCAAGGGTCTCCCGTCTAAGTCTTTCCGCGTCAGCGCGCGCTGGCGTAAAACGGGCGCAACTGCTAGTGTCGCGGACGTGATCCGCCGCATCTCCAACCCTCCGAATCCCTGGGCGGCGACCGAGGTCGAGTGGCTCGGAGAGCCGCCTCCCGCCGAGCTCGAGATCTACGAGGAGGAGGCGAAGCGCGCGCTCGCCGAGAACGACAGCCCCGACGTCGGATTCCGCTGGAGCCTGAACCCGTACCGCGGATGTTTCCACGCGTGTGCTTACTGCTACGCCCGTTCGAGCCACCAGTACCTCGGCTTCGGCGCGGGGACGGACTTCGACCGGAAGATCGTCGTGAAGACGAACATCGTCGAGCGGCTGCGGGAGGAGTTCCACCGCCCCTCGTGGAAGGGCGAGGTCATCGCGTTCTCGGGGAACACGGACTGCTACCAGCCCCTCGAGGCGAACTACCGCCTGACGCGGCGCTGCCTCGAGGTCTGTCGCGAGTACCGGAATCCGGTCGGCATCATCACGAAAGGCGCGCTCATCCGGCGCGACGTCGACCTTCTGTCGGCGATGGCGCGGGAAACGTCGGTCTCCGTCTCGATCAGCATCCCTTTCGCCGACGACGCGACCGGCCGCGCCGTCGAGCCGGGGGCGAGCCTACCGTCGCAGCGCTTCGAGACGATGAAGCTCCTGTCCGACGCCGGTATCGACACGACGATCGCGATCGCGCCCGTGATCCCGGGGCTGACCGACGGCGACGTCGGGCCGCTCCTCCGGCGCGCCCGCGACGCCGGGGCGAAAAACGCGTTCCTCGTGATGCTGCGGCTGTCGGGCCAGACGCTTCCCGTTTTCGAGGAACGGATCGCCGAGGCCTTTCCCGACCGCGCGCGGAAGATCTGGAACGCGATCGGGGAAGCCCGGGGGGGCAAGAAGAACGAGACCGACTGGCACGAGCGGATGGTCGGACGCGGCGAGCGCTGGAAGGCGATCAAGGCCCTGTTCGACGTCGAGTGCCGCCGGCTCGGGCTGAACGCGGATCACGAGGACGACGAGGAGGAAGACGAACCCGAGGCCTCGACCTTTCGACGGCCGTCGCCCCAGGGCGACCTCTTCTCGAGCGACTAGGAGCCCGTGCGCTCCGCTTCCGCGACGGGCGGGCTCGCCGAGCGGCGTCTCCCCCGCACTTTCGCGAGGAGCGAGTCCGTCGTGACGTAGAACGCCGGCACGACGAGGAGCGAGAGCACGGTCGACACGACGAGACCGCCGATCACCGCAATCGCCATCGGTGTCCGAATCTCCGAGCCGGACCCGAGACCGAGCGCGGGCGGGAGCGCGGCCATCATCGTCGCCACGGACGTCATGAGGATCGGGCGCAGCCGGATCGGTCCGGCGCGGAGCATCGCGTCGCGCGCCCCGAGGCCGTCGGCGCGGGCCTGGTTGGCGTAGTCGACGAGGATGATCGAGTTCTTCTTGACGATCCCCATGAGCAGGAGGAGCCCGATCATGCTGAAGATGTTGAGGCTCTTTCCCGCCATCCAGAGCGCGAAGGCGGCTCCCGCGATCGAGAGCGGGAGGATCGTCAGGACCGTGACCGGGTGGAGGAACGAGTTGAACTGCGACGCGAGCACCATGTACGCGACGATGATTCCGAGCACGAGCGCGAAGAGGAGACTCGACATCGACTCGCGGAACGCGACGCTCGCGCCGCCGAGCACGGCCCGGGTGCCGGCGGGCATGTCCTGCGAGAGCTTCTCGACCTCCGCGAGCGCTTCCTCCTGCGAGTGCCCCGGCGCCACGTTGCCGTAAACGGTGATCGCGCGCTCCCGGTCGCGGCGCGTGATCGCCTGGAGGGCGGGGCGCTCCTCGGTCGTGACGAGGAGCGAGAGCGGCACGAGCGCGCCGGACCGGCTCCGAACGCGGAGACGGTCGAGGTCTTCCGTGCGCATGCGCTGCGCCGCGAGCAGCCGGAGTCGCACGTCGAGCCGCCGCCCGGCGGAGCTGTACTTGCCGACGCGGAGCCCACCGACGAGCGCATTCAGCGTCGTCGCGACCTCTTCGATCGGGATGCCGAGGTCCGCCGCGCGCGCGCGGTCCGGCAGGATGCGGAGCTCCGGCATCCCGAGGCGGTAGTCGGTATCGAGATCGACGACTTTGCCGCTCGCGGCGAGCTTGTTCTTGATCGAGTCGCTGGCGGCGATCAGGTTGTCCCAGTCCGGACCGCGCACGGAGAACTCCACGGGAAAGCCGCGCTGCGCGGTGAAGCCGGACTGCGAGAGATCCTGCACGACCGCGCGGACGCCCGGGATCGCGTTCAGCTCCTTGCGGACGACGCCCGAGAACTCCTGCTGGGAGAGATCCCGCTCCCGCGGGGGAACGAGCGTGACGAAGAGGACGGCCGTGTTCACCTGTCCCCCGCCGCCGAAGCCTCCGATGACCGCGAAGTACCGCTCCACCTCCTCGTGAGTGTCCATGACGGCCTCCGCGCGCCGGAGGAGCTTGTCCGTCTCGTTGATGTCCGAGCCGACAGCGGTCTGGATGCGGACGAGGAAGCGGCTCTGGTCCTGGGACGGGACGAACTCCCCGGGGAGGTTCTTCAGGACCAGAAACGCCGCGACGAACAGCACGACGGCGGACACGAGCACGAGTGCCGGCCGCTTCAAACCGGAGTTGAGCGCGCGCGAATACAGAGCCGCGAGTCGCTCGAACCCGCGGTCGACGAACCGGCCGACCCGGCCCCGCCCCTCCCGCGACGTGTCGAGGAACTGGGCGCACCGGGCGGGGGCGAGCGTCATCGCCTCGAGGTACGAGAGGAGCACCGCGAAACACAGCGTCACGCCGAACTGGAGGAAGAACTTGCCGACGACCCCCTTCATGAAGACGACGGGGATGAAGATCGCGACGACCGCGAGGGTCGCGGCGAGGGCCGCGAACGTGATCTCCCTCGTGCCCTCCCGGGCCGCGGCGACCCGGTCCTTCCCCATCTCGCCGTGCCGATAGATGTTCTCGAGCACCATGATCGCGTCGTCAACGACGATCCCGACGGCGAGAGCGAGTGCGAGAAGGGTGAAGGTATTGAACGTGAACCCGAGGAAGTAGATGACGGCGACCGTGCCGAGAAGCGACATCGGGATCGCCAGGACGACGTTCAGCGTGCTCGAGAGAGACCCGAGGAAGAGCCAGCAGACGAGGGCGGTCAGGAGGATGGAGAGCACGAGCTCGATCTGGATCTCGTGGACCGACTCCTCGATGAACTTCGTGGAGTCGAAGTTCAGCCCGACTTTCATCCCCTCCGGCAGCGTCTTCTGGATCTCCGCGAGCATCGCCTTCACGGCGCGCGCGACGGCGACGGCGTTCGCTCCGCGCTGCTTGCGGACGCCGAGGCCCTGGGCCGGCTCGCCGTTGACGCGCGACAGACGCCGGATGTCCTCGAAACCGTCCTCCACGATCGCGACGTCCTCGAGGTAGATCGGGCTCCCCGACACCTCACGGACGACGATCCTCCGCAGCGTCGCGAGGTCGATCGCCTCGCCGAGGACGCGGACGTTTACCTCGCGCCCGTCGCCCTCGAGCCTTCCCGCGGGCAGCTCGACGTGCTCGCGCTGGAGCGCGGCGATGACCTCCGTGACGGTCAGGCCTTTCTCGTCGAGGCGCGAGGCGTCCACCCAGATCCGGACGTTTCTCTCGAGGTAGCCGCCAAGCGTGATCTCGCCGACGCCGGGCACGGTCTGGAGCTTCTCCTTCAGGCGGTACCGCGCGTAGTCCGAGAGGACGCGCTGCGGAAACGCGCCGGAGAGGCCGACCCACAGGATCGGCTGATCCTCCGGGTTCGACTTGGAGATGACGGGGGGGTCCATGTCGCGCGGAAGCCTCTGCTGCGCCTGCGAGACCTTCGCCTGGACGTCCTGGAGCGCGAGGTCGACGTCCCGCGCGAGGTCGAGCTCGACGGTGATCGAGGCGCCCCCCTGCCGCGAGGACGAGGTGATCGCCCGGAC
>DASRPJ010000112.1:0-3638 GCA_035646435.1 Thermoanaerobaculia bacterium
AGGGTGATGCCGGCGCCGAGAGCGAAGAGCCCGAGAGTGCTGACGGCGACGCTCGCGAGGACCGCCGTCTGGCCGGTCGCGAACAGGAACGGGAGGACCGGAATGAGCGCGCCCGTCGAGAAGAGGAGGAAGGACGCGATCGCGGCGACCCACGGCGATCCGCCGAGCTCGGAAGGGTCGATTCCGAGCTCCTCGCGGGCCATGACGTCGAGCGCCTTCGCCGGGTCGGTCAGGATCCGCCGGGCGACCGCTTCGCTCTCGCGCTGCTCCATCCCGCGCGCCTGGTAGATGAGCGCCAGCTCTTCGGCTTCTTCCTCCGGGCTCGCCTCGATCTCCGCCGCTTCCGTCCGCATCTGGTTCTCGAAGAGCTCGCGCGAGCTCTTCACGGAGAGCCACTCCCCGAGCGCCATCGAGAAAGAGCCCGCGAGAAGCCCCGCGAAGCCGGTGATCACGATCGCGCGTCCGGGGAGGTTCGCCCCCGCCACGCCCATCACGAGAGCGAGGTTCGAGACGAGCCCGTCGTTCGCGCCGAGCACCGCCGCCCGGAGCGCGTTGCCCCCCGAGACGCGGTGGCGGCCTTCCAGGCGCGCGACCTCCGCGCCCGGGATGCCGCCGCCCGAGCGCTGGATGTGTCCGAGCAGACGCGCGTGGGAATGCTCGTCCCGCGGCATCCCCGCGGCGCGCGCGTCTGGCTGGTCGTCGTACTTGGCGCGGTCGGCCTGCTCGAGCGCGAAGATGCTCGGCAGAACGAAACGCGCGCCGCCGCGCCGCGCGAGAAATGAAAGCAAGCGCGTCCGAACGGAGGGCCGAAACGCCGGCGCCTCGACGCCTGCGAGGCGCAGCTTCTCCGCCCAGATCCCGGCGTGCCTTCGCTCCGCGGCCGCGAGGCGTCGATAGATCTCCGCGAGCTTCGGGTTCTGCTCCGCCTGCGCGACCGCTTCGTAAAGGGCCGCGCCGTCCTGCTCGCCCCGGAGATTCTCGAGGTAGCGGTCGACCGGCCGGCTCTCCACTCCCGGATGCTATCGGATCGCGGAGGGCCTCCGGGTCGCTTTCCACGTGCCCGATACGCGTCCCGCCGTCCGCATGGACGTGAACGTTCCGGCGATCCGGTCGCCGAAAACCGCGCCGACGAACGTCGTCGTGACCTCGCAGCTGCAGTCAGGGTCCCAGTAAGGGTCGAGCGTGCCGTTCACCGTTTCCCCCTCCGCGCGGACGAAGCGGATGCTCAACAGCTCCGCCGTCGCGGCCGGGCCCGCGCCCTCCCCGGTCAAACGCGGCGCCGGGCCGTAGGGGTTCGTCGAGCCGCGCGGGATCATGACGACGTCCCCGTGCGCGTGGTCTTCGCCGGCGACCAGGTCGAACACGATCGAACCGGTGCGCCCCGTCGCTTCGCTCTCGTATGTTCCCTCCCAGTGCCCCGCGAGCGCGGCGACGTTCGAGGCCGTCCCCTCGACCGGAACCGGGGCGGAGGTCGTCGCACAGCCGATCGCGAGGACCGCGAGGGAGAGGATCGACCCGAGCCCATGGATTCGCTTCATCTGTGGTCTCCCTGTACGGTCATACGCACCCCGAGCCTCCCGGTTACGTCCTGGCCGCCGCGGCGCCGGTGTGCCGCGGCGCGGTCCTTATAATCCCGACGCATTCTCTCGGATCGGCCAGGACGTCCCGCGGGCTTTCAACGGAGGCTTCACTGATCCTGTCCCCGGGAGCCGCCTTCGGTCCCTACCGGATCGTCGCCCCGCTCGGCCGCGGGGGGATGGGAGAGGTCTACCGGGCGCGCGACACGCGGCTCGGCCGCGAGGTCGCGCTGAAGGTGCTCCGGGAGGAGGACTCCGACGACGCGGACCTCCTCGTGCGTTTCGAGCGGGAGGCGCAGGCCGCTTCGTCCCTGAACCACCCGAACATCGTCGTCGTCTACGAGGCGGGCGAGCTCCCCGTGCCGGGCCGGGCGCGGCCCCTGCACTACCTCGCGATGGAGCTCATCGACGGCGAGCCGATCGACGCCTCCCTCGAGGGAGAGCCGATGCCGCTGCGCCGGTTCCTCGACCTCGCCACGCAGCTCGCCGACGGCATCGCGCGCGCGCACGAGTCCGGGATCGTCCACCGCGACCTGAAGCCCTCCAACGTCTTCGTGACGTCGGAAGGGCGCGTGAAGATCCTCGACTTCGGGCTCGCCACGCTTCGTGCGGCGTCGGTCGACGACACCCAGTCCCCGACGGCCGCCCGCTTGACGTCCCCCGGAATGGCCGTCGGAACGCTCGGCTATATGGCGCCCGAGCAGGCGCGCGGCGAGATCCCGACGGCCGCCTCGGACCAATTCTCGCTCGGATGCATCTTCTACGAGATGCTGACCGGTCGCGCGGCGTTCGGCCGCGCCTCCGTGGCGGAGACTTTCTCGGCGATCCTTCGCGACGATCCTCCTCCGATCGACGAGGTCAATCCGAAAGTGCCGGCGCCGCTCCGCTGGATCATCGAGAGGTGCCTGGCGAAGTCCCCGCGCGACCGCTACGTGTCGACGCGCGACCTCGCGCGAGACCTCCAGACTCTGCGCGACCACTCGGCGACGATCAGCTCCCGCTCGCTCGCGGCTGCGGCGCCCGTCGAGACTCGTCGCCGGGGCCTCCCCGTCGCGGCGATTACGCTCGCCGCCGTCGCGCTCGGAGCCGGCGGCGCACTCTTCTTCGCGCGTCGGACGAGCTCCCCGCTCCAGCCCGAGTTTCGCCGGATCACCTTCCGACAGGGGGTCGTCTCGCGGGCGCTCTTCGCGCCGAACGGCTCCATCCTCTACACAGGCTCGTGGGGAGGCGAACCAGCCCGTTCCTACCTGGCTCTTCCGGAGTCTTCGGGAATCGACCGGCTTCTCGAGTCCGACGTCCAGTTTCCGCTGGCGTTCTCGGAAGACGGATCACAGGTCCTGGTGCTCGTGGGGACTTCGCGCCTGTCGGTGAACGAGAGCGGAACGCTCGCCTGGTGGCCGGCCCTCGGGGGTCGGCCGAGACGGATCCTCGACGGGGCCGGATGGGCCGACGTCGACCGGAGCGGCCGCTTCCTGGTCGTCGTTCGGGACCTCGGGGCGGACCGGGTCCTGGAGCTGCGCAGCGCAGAGGGCGCGCTGCAGCGCACCCTCTTCCGGACCTCGGGAGCCATCTGGTTCGCGCGGATCTCGCCGGACGGGAAACGGGTCGCGTTCATTCACTACCCGTTCCGGCTGGACTCGACCGGCGAGGTGCACGTGGCCGCCATCGACGGCTCCGGCTCGAAAGCGGTGACGCCGAGGTTCGAACAGTGCCAGGGGCTCGACTGGGACGCGAAGACCGGCAAGATCTGGTTCACGGCGTCGATCGGGCTGGCCAACGCAAGCACCACTCTCTGGACGATCGCGCCCTCGGGGAAGTCGAGCGAACGCTACGTCCTTCCGGGCTTCTTCCGGCTCCAGAGCGTTTCCGCGGGTGGAGACCGCTTCCTTCTCACGTCGGAGAGAGAACGCGTGAACCTCACGGTGCGCCACGGGCATGAGAGTCCGCGGGACTTCTCCTGGCTGGGCTGGACGCTCGTCTCCGACATCTCGCCGGACGGAAAGACCCTGCTCTTTTACGACCAGGGGCCCACGGAGAAGACCGCGGGCATCTGGATCCGTC
>DASRPJ010000113.1:0-9286 GCA_035646435.1 Thermoanaerobaculia bacterium
CGACGTTCAGGATCACCATCTTCGCGGCGCGGCGGGTCTTGCCGCCCGACTTGATCGCGCCGGCGAAGGAGTCGAACCCCTTCATGAAGGAGAGCGGGCCGGAGGCGGTGCCGCCCGAGGAGAGGCCCTCGTGCGCGCCGCGCAGGCAGGAGAGGTTCGACCCGGTGCCCGAGCCGAACTTGAAGAGCATCCCCTCGGTCTTCGCGAGCTCGAGGATCGCGCTCATCGAGTCGCCGCACGAGTTGATGAAGCACGCGGACGCCTGCGGCTTCGCCTCGATGCCGACGTTGAACCACACGGGCGAGTTGAAGGAGGCGACCTGGTTGACGAGGATCGCGGCGAGCTCGTCGTGGAAGGCGTCGCGGTCGGCGGAGGTCTTGAAGTACCCGCCCTGCTCGCCGTAGCCGGTGATGGTGCCGGCGACGCGCTCGATCAGCTGGCGGACGGACGTCTCGCGCTCGGCCTGGCCCATGCGGCCGTGGAAGTACTTCTGGACGACGATGTTGGTCGCGGTCTGCGACCAGGACCGGGGGACCTCGACGTTCTTCTGCTCGAAGATCGTCTCGCCCTTCTCGGAGACGATCGACGCGGTGCGGAGCTCCCACTCGATGGCGTCATAGGGCGACACCGAGGGATCCGAGTAGACGCGGCGGAAGGTCAGGCCCCGCAAGGCCTTTTCCGCGCCCGCCGACGGTGCGGGCTGTGCCGGACGCGCTTTCGCGGCGTCGTTGGTCTGCTCGGTGATCCTCGACCCGGTGTCGCCCCCCGACTCCCCCCTGGACTCCGTCGTGCTCATCCTTTTCGCTCCCCTTTTAAAGAAACGTTCGAAACCCGGCGAAATCGCCCACCAAACGCCCCACCCCGACCCGAAAAAACACGGCCCCGCGGCCCAATGGAAAAGAAGTCTCCCGAGTTCCGATTTACGCTCGATTTCCGGAGGTAGTTGGCTTGAGGTCGAGGTTAGGACCGAGCGAAGCCGGAGTCAAGAAAAATACCAGATGTTGTGCATCGGGGCGCGGAGGGTACCCGAAATAGTGGCACGTCTTATGCTGTTGAAGAGCTTGTCATGAGCTCGAAAGCGCCGAAAATGGTGACCCGGATGGGGACGAAATCGACCGGATTTCCGGCCAAATTGAGCGCGAAATCCGTCTTCGAGGTCGACTCCTCGAGGCTCGGGATCGGTGTCTTCAACCGGCCACTCTTGGACGACGAGGTGCGCCGTTTTCGGGCGGCCTGGGAGAAAAAGGCGCCCGCGGGGTTCGAGGACTACGAGCTCGACTCCGAGCGGATCTCTTTCGTGTCGCGGCCCGAGGCCTTCCCGGCGGCGTGGGACCGGATCGACGCGGTTCTCGCGCGGGCGACGGCCTCCAAGAAGGTCGCGTAGGGAGACCAGATCCCTCGCTTCGCTCGGGATGACAGCTAAGAGATAATGGAATCCGCTCACGGGCTCCCCTGTTTGGAGGAGTTCGAGCGTAAAGGAGTTTTTCCAATGTCGTCCCAGCCAACCGAGCCAACCGGTTCCGATCCGACCGGCATCACCCCGACCGGTGAGCACAAGCCCCTTCTCACGATGACCGACGCGGCCATCGCGAAGGTCAAGTACTTCGCCACCACGATGCCTGACTCCGAGAACAAGCCCCTGCGGATCTTCGTGCAGGGCGGCGGTTGCTCCGGGTTCCAGTACGGGTTCCAGTTCGACGAGAAGCGCGAGGACGACAACCTGCTCGAGGTCGGCGGCATCCAGGTCGTCGTCGATCCGCAGAGCGCGACCTACCTGCGCGAGTCGAAGGTCGACTACGTCGAGGACTTCCGCGGCGCCGGGTTCTCGGTCACGAACCCCCAGTCGACGGGCGGCTGCGGCTGCGGCAAGTCGTTCAGCGCGTAAGCGGCCGGCAAGGCGCGAAAACGAAAGCCCCGCGGAAGCGGGGCTTTGCGTTTTGGGGTCAGTCCTGATTCTCTGACTTCAAAACCGTGGTCTCCCCGGTTTGTCATCCCGAGCGAAGCGAGGGATCTGGTCCAATCGGTCGTCAGGAGACTTCGACGTAGTCGGCGATCGACGAGGGTTCGGGAATTGCCAGCCCATCCTCCCGGAGTCCCTCGAGGTGGAACTCGATTGCGCCCTCCATGTTCCTCTTCGTCTCTTCCACCGTGGCACCCGTGGTCGCGCACCCGGGAAGGTCGGGTGAGTACGCCGAAAAGTTGGAGCCCGCGTTCTCGATCACGATGAGATAGCGGTTCATGGCTTCCCCTCCACACCTGCCTGCTTGAGGATACTCCTCAGAGTTCCGGGCGCGAGGTCGTCACGCACATGACCCGGAATGGTTACCCTGCCGGGCTTTGACCGATGGCGAAACTGGCGGTGACGTCCTCTCGTCCGGACCAGGTACCAGCCGTCTTGCTCGATCCGTTGGATCACGTCTCGAACCTTCACCCCACCCGAGATTGTCGCGAGACCAGGGTCAGGTCTTTACCCGACGTTTCGACAAACCGGCTTGTCAGACTCCGAAGGTCAGACCTCGAGCAGCGCCGAGAGTTTCCCGATCACCTCGGCGATTGCTTCATTGGGCAGACGCGCCGCGAGCTCCGCCCGGCGCACTCGCCAGTCCAGGCTCTTGACCTGGTCGGCCAGCACGACGCCGGCGACCGGCAAACCCGCGGGCAGAGGGACCTCGAAGGGGTAGCCCTTCACCCGACTCGTGATCGGGCAGAACAGACCCAGCCCGACCCTCCCGTTGTACGAGCGCGGCGAGACCACGACGGCCGGGTGGCGGCCGGCTTGCTCGTGTCCCGCCTGGGGGTTCAAGGCGATCCAGACGACGTCGCCACGATCCGGTACGTAGGCTCGACGAGGCAACTACCAGGTTTCCCGGCCGGAGACCGGGCCCGACTCGACCTCGGCATGGATGTTTCGATTCGTCACTCTCGACAGAAGTCGATCCAGCGGCCAGCGTTCCCGCACGGGGACGAGGCGCAGCTCACCCTTGTCCAGGGAGAGATCGACCTCGGTGGATTGCGCGAGACCGGCCCCCTCCGCGAAGGGCTTCGGGATTCGGACTGCCAGGCTGTTGCCCCATTTCTGGATTCGGGTTCTCATCCGCACCTCGTATCTACATTGAGTATACCAAGTCGGGCGACCTCGGCGTTCCAATGAGGTTTGCCACCAGGACGGCCCGGAGCGCCTTCTCCCGCCGTTGCGGAACCGAGGAGCGAGCCGCCCAGATCCCTCGCTTCGCTCGGGATGACAGGGGCGAGCGGGGCCAGGTCTCCACCTACACTTTCCGACAACCCAACTTGTCGGCACTGCCAGCGAGAGAGCGAATCGCGACAATAGAATTGAGGGCGAATGAACGTCCCGCAGTCGCTTCGCTTCACCTACGAGGATTACGTCCTCCTGCCGGAGGACCGCCGCTACGAGGTCATCGACGGAGAGCTGTACCTGACTCCCGCGCCGACGCCCTACCATCAGCTCGTCAAGAGGCGAATCGAGCAACACCTGCTCGAGCACATCCAGAGCCGCGGGCTGGGAGAAATCCTGGATGCGCCGTGCGACGTCGTTCTGTCCCGGTTCGACGTCCTTCAGCCCGACATCTTCTTCATCGCCGCGGGCCGGCTCGCGATCATGGGCGAGAAGTACATCTCGGACGCGCCGGACCTCGTGGTCGAGGTCCTCTCGCCGGGGACGCGCAAGCGCGACCGGGTCTTCAAGTCGAAGCGATACGCCCGATTCGGTGTGCGGGAACTGTGGATCGCCGATCCCGATCGAAAAACGATCGAGGTCTTCGTCAACTCGCGCGAAGGGTTCCGGTCGGAGGCGCTCTACCGCGGCGAGGACGTCCTCACGTCTCCCCTGCTACCCGGCCTCGAGATCCCGCTCGCGCGGGTTTTCTAGCGTTTCGATTCGGCTGGTCCCCCCGGCTAGGGATACCCACGGCCTTTTGCGGCCGACACTCCTCCTTGTCGGAAAGTGGCAAGTGGAGACCTGACCCGAACCCGGCCTCGCCCGCGCCGGCGATGAGGCTCCTGAGAAAGGGCTTCGAGTACTGAGTGGGGTGGGGTCAGGCCGGAAAAGCAGGCACGCAGAGATTCAGGCCTGACCCCTCACGAACCTTCGCCCACTGGAAAGGTTGGCGTGAGCAGGGGGGAATCGGGGGCGGTGACCGGCACGTCGGCGCGGGCGGCGGTGTACTGATACGCGCCGAGCAGCACGAGGAGCGGCAGCGCGAGCTCCAGCATCTCCTCGACGATCAGGGTGCCGGCGACGATGCGGGAGAGCGGGTGGCCCAGGTGTGTCTTGTCCGCGATCCGGGAGAGGACGAGGGCGCCGAAGAAGGCGGCGGCCGTGATCGCGAGCGGTTCGCGGCGGCGAAGGGCCCGCCATGCTTCGCGGCCGTGGCGCCCGATGAGATAGACCGCGGAAAGAGCGAGCAGCACGACGAGTACGGCGGCCAGGAGCTTCGTCGCCGGAGACGCGAGGCCCAGGTAGAAGCGGGGCTTCAGGACGTTCCCCCCAATCCAGGCCTTGTGCCACTCGAGCTCGCGCGCGCCCATGGCGAAAAGGAGGAACGCCACCGAGCCGGAGGTCGGCACCCCTTCCTCCCGCCGGCTCAGGAAAAAGACGCCGGCGGAGAGGGCGAAGAGGAGGAGAGCCTGAAGCGTCTCGAGCGGGCCGTTTTCGGCGGCGAGCGCGAACACGAGGTCGACGGGGAGGGCCACCGCGCCGACGAGAGCCGCGCCGAGCGCCAGTGCGCCGAGCTGCAGGCCCGACGAGCGGGCCCCCGGAAAGCGCGGGGTTTCCGGGGAGTTCGCGCGCAAAGGCTTCGTGGCGGAACGACTTGTGGACATCTCGGAAGGAAGGTAGCACGGAGCGTACCCGGATCCCGGGACTGACCTGACCCCCTTAGATCTCGTCGAAAATCTTGAGGAGGTGGCGGTGCCAGGGGCCGGGGGCGCGGAAGGCGAGCGCCCGCACGATCTCCAGGCGTGACGCGAGGTCCTGGCCCCCCGCTGCCGCGAGCGGATTCCCGCGGTTCGCACCGAAGTAGCCGTCCAGCTCGACGCACTGGTAGCAGACTCCGTCCTTGCGGATCAGCGCACACGTCGCCGCATATCGGCTCTCCATCGCGGTCCGCGCCGCGTGAAGCCAGTTCTTCGCCTGCGCGAACCGCGCGCCGAGGATCTCCGCCGACTCCTCCGTCGTGAACCCGTAGACCTCCTTGAGGAGAAGCGCCGCCGCGTGCTCGGGCGGGAGGTGACCGAGCGTGCACGAGAAGCAGACGGCGAGGTGCTCGCGCGCGATCGCCGCCATCTCGGGAGAGCCCCGGAGAGTCTCCGAGAAGGCGACGAACTCCGGGCGCGACTCCGCGGCGCCCCGCGCGTCCTGGAACTGGTTCTCCCGCCAGGAGCCGTGCCGACGTCGCTCGTCGATCGCGAGGTTCGTCGCGATTCGGAAGAGCCACGGACGGAGCTCACCGTCGGCCGCGGGCGCGCGGTTCTCCGCCGCGGCTTCGAGCGCCCGCACGGCCGCGGTCTGGACGAGTTCCTCCGCGACCTCGGGGCGCAGCACCATTCGGGTGAGGTACGCGGTGAGCTGCTCGCGCAGCCGCTCCATCTCCGCCGCGATGCGCTCCGATGCCTTGCCTGCCGCCATCCGTTTTTCCGGAGTCAACCGTTGATAGCGTATGACGAGCGAAAGCACGACCGCGCGGGTACGGGTCGACGGCGCCGAGGTCGCGGTGGACCTCTACGGCCGGGACGGGCCGCCCGTGGTCCTCCTGCACGGGATACCGGGATGGCGCGGGACGTGGCGCGAGACCGCGCTCCGGCTCGCGGACCGGCATCGCGTGTACGCCCCGGACCTGCTTGGCTTCGGGCAGTCGTCCGACCCGGACGGCGATCGGCACGCGGGCCGTCAGGCCGACGCGCTACTGCGCCTCCTCGACGGGACCGGCCTCGACGCCGCGCACGTCGTCGGCTACGACTTCGGCGGCCCGGTTGCGCTGCTCGCGTATCGGCGCGAGCCCGAGCGATTCCTCTCGCTGTCGCTGGCGGCGACGAACGTGTTCATCGACACACCGATTCCCGGCCCGTTGCGGCTCGCGCCCGTACCGATTCTCGGACCGCTCGTCTTCCGCGCGGTGTTCGGGCGCGCCGGCCTCTCGCTCCTGTGGCGGTTCGCGGTAAAGGACCGTGCGGCATTCCCGTACGCGCGCTACCGGGAAATCCTGCGCTGGCCGCGCGGCGTCGTCTGGACGCGGCGCATCTTCCTCGCGAGCATGCAGGATCTTCCCGCGCGCTACCGCGACGTCGAGGACACCCTTTCACGGGTGTCGGTGCCGGGCGTCGTCCTCTGGGGAGACGCGGACCCGTTCTTTCCGGTCGAGGTCGGGGAACGAACCGCAGCGGCGCGCCGCGTTCGCCTGATCGTTCTCCGCGACTGCGGGCACTTCGTTCCCGAGGAACGTCCCGACGCCGTTGCGGCCGAGCTGCGGAAGGTCTTCGCCGGGGAGACGTAACTGACCCCGGAGTCAGAGATTCAGGACTGACCCCCCACGCAGAGATTCAGGCCTGACCCCTATGCCACCCGGAGCCAGCGGACGAGCTCGGGGATCGTCGGGCGCTTGCCGTACGAGAGGATGCCGGTTCGGAAGATCTTCGCGGTCACCCAGAACATCCCGTAGATCGTCGCGATCGACAGGACGATCGAGAGCGCGATCTCCCAGAACGCGGGCTCGGACACGATGATCCGCATGAACATCGTCACGGGCGTGAAGATCGGGATGAGCGAGAGCGTCACGGCCATGGGCGACTCGGGGGACTGCAGGATCACGGTCGCGAGGAACCACGGGATGAGGAGGAAGAACATGATCGGCGCGACGAACTGCTGCGCTTCCTTCTCCGAGTTCGTGACCGAGCCGCCGATCGCGTAAACGCTCGCGTAGGTGAGATACCCGAGGATGTAGAAGACGAGGAAGTACGGGACGATGCGCGCGTCGAGCGAGGCGAGCGACGACATGCCGGCCGACGCGGCGGCGGCTCCGGTTGCCGCGGCCGCGACGCCTCCCATGACGAGCCAGATCCCGACCTGGGTCAGGCCGGCGGCCGCGAGGCCGAGGATCTTGCCGGAGAGGAGCTCCATCGGCGACATCGAGGAGATGAGGATCTCGACCACGCGGTCGGTCTTCTCCTGGACGATGCCGCGCATGATCTCCTGGCCGTAGGCGAACATCGGGATCAGGAGCAGCGCGCCGAAGACGAACGCGGCGAGGAAGTTCAGCTCTCCGCCCTTTCGCTCCTTGCCGCCGCGCGTCACCTGCACGGAGTCCACGGGCACGCGCGCGAGAAGGCCTTCCGTGTCCGCCGCCGCGATCCCCCGCGCGACGAGCCGCTCCTTCGTGACGGCCTGGTTGACGATGCGGGCGATGCGCTCCTGCGTGACGAAGTCCGCGGAGGAACGCGTGTAGAGCGTCACCTTCGCGTCGGCGCTCTCGAACGCATCGGGCGGAATGAGAACGACGCCGTCGAGGCGCTCGCCCTTCGGGGCTTTGCGCTTCGCGAGCCGCTCGAAGTACGGCGTGCGCGCTTCGTTCAGGCCGCCCCTGACGGGCACGTACTCGAAGTCGATCGAGAGGGCGTTGCGGCGGGAACGGCTGCCGAACACGGCCTGCGAGTCCCCCATCCTCGGCGTGAGCCCGGTGCCCGACGCGCCCTCGAAGGCCGGGCGGAGACGGCTGGTCGCGTCGAGGACGACGACGCGCTTGCCCGACAGGCCGCGCCGCATGAGGAGCGCCGGTCCGAGCATCATCCCGAGAAGCAGGACGGGCATGAGGATCGAGAGGATCCAGAACGACTTCTTGCGCACGACCTGCAGGTACTCGCGCTTGATGACGGCGAGGACTTTTCTCACGAGACCGCCTCCTCGCCCTCGGCGACGCGGGTCGCGAGGGTCTCGCCGCCGACCCGGTCGAGGAAGATCTCCTCGAGCGAGGGCGCGGCGACCTCGAAGCGGCGGATCCGGATCCGCGGGGTGACCGCCTCGAGGATGACCTGCGCGTCGCCCCCGGCGTCGAGCTGCAGCTCCGCGGCGTTGTTCGTGACGGAGGCGCGCGCGATGCCGGGCAGCTTCTCGAGGAACGCGCCATCGCCGTCGAAGGCGAGGTGGACGGTGTTGCGGCCGAACGACGCACGCACGCCGGCGAGCTCGCCGTAGAGGACGACCTTGCCCTGGTGGATGAGGACGATGTCGTCCGCCATCTTTTCCGCCTCGCCCATCATGTGCGTCGAGAGGAGGATCGTGCGCCCCGCGGCGCGCTGCTCGCGCAGCATGCGGCGAACGAGCACGACGTTGACCGGGTCGAGGCCGGACATCGGCTCGTCGAGGATCAAGAGCTCGGGGCCGTGCAGCATCGCGCCGATGAGCTGCACCTTCTGCTGGTTGCCCTTCGAGAGCTCCTCGAGCTTCGCGTCGCGCTTGTCCCAGAGCTCCAGGCGCTTCAGCCACTCCTCCGCCTGGGCGCGCGCATCCGCCGGGCGGCGCGACTTGATCTCGGCGAAGAAGAGGAGCTGCTCGAGGATCTTCATCTTCCGGTAGAGACCGCGCTCCTCGGGCAGGTACCCGATGCGGTCGCGCGCGGAGGCGTCGTTGGCGGAGCCGAAGAGCTCGATCGTGCCGGTGTCCGGCAGGAGGACGCGGTTGATCATCCGCAGCGTCGTCGTCTTGCCCGCGCCGTTCCTGCCCAGAAGCCCCGTGATCGTCCCGGGCCGCACCGAGAAGGAGACGTCGTCGACCGCACGAACGGACGCGAACGACTTCGAGACGTTCTTGAGCGAGATGACGTGGTCCATCGGGCCAGGCAAGTCTATGGGGTCAGGCCTGAATTCAGGTCAGGGCTGAATTCAGGTCAGACCCTTACTGGATGGACAGCGACGACAGGACGTACTCCATCCCGCCGGCGATCTGGCCGCGCACGGGGATGCCGAGGTCGGGATGGATCCACCAGTCCGACGCTTCGGCGCCGCTCTGGCGCGCGAGGCGCGTCGCGCGGAATTCGCCGGCGGGCACGGTGACCGCCTCCTCGCCGCCGACCCGATGTGTTTCGACGCACGTCGTCCCGAGCGGCGAGTCGAAGCCGGGCGGCGCGACGTAGCAGACGAGCTGCGACGTCGGGCCCGCCGCGGCGGCCAGGCCCATCCATCCGGACGCGGCGATCGCGGGCGACGCGAACGCGAACGACGGCGGTAGGACGAGGTCCTGCTGGAGTATCCCGGCTTCCTTGCCGCGAAGGTGCCC
>DASRPJ010000114.1:0-8741 GCA_035646435.1 Thermoanaerobaculia bacterium
GTGGACGATGATCGACAGGGCGTCGA
This sequence comes from Thermoanaerobaculia bacterium, assembly GCA_035646435.1. Classification (GTDB taxonomy): domain Bacteria; phylum Acidobacteriota; class Thermoanaerobaculia; order UBA5066; family Gp7-AA6; genus Gp7-AA6. The sequence goes on from DASRPJ010000114.1 coordinate 27, forward strand.
CCGCCTCGCCGTTGACGAGGATGTCGAGCTTCACGAGGTCCCCCTCGCGGTAGCCGGCGAACTCGTAGTCGAACGACGCGTACCCCTTCGACACGCTCTTCAGCTTGTCGTAGAAGTCGAGGACGACCTCGTTCAGCGGGAACTCGTAAGAGAGCACGACCCGGTTGGCGGAGAGGTACTCCATCGACTTCTGCACCCCGCGCCGGTCTTCGCAGAGCTTGAGTAAGCCGCCGAGGAAGTCGTCGCGGGTGATGATCGTAGCGCCGATGTAGGGCTCCTCCATCCGGTCGATCCGCGACTCGGGAGGCAGGTGATTCGGGTTCACGAGGTCGAGGACCTCGCCGTCGGTCAGCGTGACGCGGTAGTTGACGCCCGGCGCCGTCGTGATCAGGTCGAGGTCGAACTCCCGCTCGAGCCGCTCCTGGACGATCTCCATGTGGAGGAGTCCGAGGAACCCGCAGCGGAAGCCGAAACCGAGGGCGGTCGAGCTCTCGGGCAGGAACGTGAACGACGCGTCGTTCAGCCGGAGCTTCTCCATCGCGTCGCGCAGGTTCGCGTAGTCGTCGGCGTCGGTCGGGAACAGGCCGGCGAAGACCATCGGCTTCGCCTCCGCGAAGCCGGGGAACGCCTCCGCCGTCGGGCGGGCGAGCTCCGTGATCGTGTCGCCGATGCGGGTCGTGTGCAGGTCCTTGATGTTCGCCCACACGAACCCGACCTCGCCGACGGAGAGCTCTGGGACCGACTGCCTCGTGGGCGTGAAGATCCCCACCTCCTCGACCTCCGACACGAGGCCCGTTCCGATCGCCTGGATCTTCCTCTTCGGCTTCAGCGTGCCCTCGAAGATCCGGACGAGCGACGTCACGCCGCGGTACGGGTCGTACCAGGAGTCGAAGAGGAGCGCTTTCAGGGGCGCGGCCGGGTCACCCTTCGGCGGCGGAACGTCGCGGACGATCCGCTCGAGCAGCTCGTCGATACCGATCCCCATTTTCGCCGACGTGAGCACGGCCTCGTCCGCGGGGATCCCGACGACCTGCTCGATCTGCTCGCGGGCCTTCTCGGGCTCGGCGGAAGGCAGGTCGATCTTGTTGATTACGGGAACGATCGTCAGGTTGTTGTGGATCGCGAGGTAGGCGTTCGCGAGCGTCTGCGCCTCGACGCCCTGCGTCGCGTCCACGACGAGCACCGCCCCTTCGCAGGCGGCGAGAGACCGGGAGACCTCGTAGGAAAAATCCACGTGGCCGGGGGTGTCGATCAGGTTCAGGACGTACTCGACGCCGTCCTTCGCGGTGTACCGCAGCGTCACCGCGCGCGCCTTGATCGTGATGCCGCGCTCCTGCTCGAGCTCCATGTCGTCGAGCATCTGCTCGTGCATCTCGCGCGCGGTGACGGCGCCGCAGCGCTGCAGGATCCGGTCCGAGAGCGTCGTCTTGCCGTGATCGATGTGCGCGATGATCGAAAAGTTCCGGATGAGACGCTGATCGGTCACGGCGCAGAGCTCCCGTTCGACCCGAGCGGCCAGCGCGACCGGGCGATTGCGGCCTCGGGAGGCGGCGCCCCTTCGCGACGGAAGCGGAGGAGGCCCGCCCACGCGATCATCGCCGCGTTGTCGGTCGTGTAGCCCCGCTCCGGGAGGAGGACGCGGACGCGGCGCGCTTCCCCCCACTCCGTGAGCGTCCGCCGCAGCTCGGAGTTCGCGGCGACCCCTCCCGACAGCGCGAGCGCGCGGATTCCGTCGGTCCGATGGACGGCCTCGACGCGTTCGAGGAGCGCGGACACGATGGACCGCTGGAACGAGGCGAGGAGGTCCACGAGGTCGGAATCGAGCGAGTCGGGATCGAGCGGAGATCCCGTCACGCCACGCTTCTCGAGCTCGCGGATCATCGCCGTCTTCAGGCCGGAGAAGGAGAAGTCGTTCGAGCCGTCCCCCGGCCGCCCGATCGGAAGCGGGTAACGGTTGCCGTTTCCGCGCGCCGCGACGCGGTCGACGACCGGCCCGCCCGGATAGGCGAGGCCCGCGCGACGCGCGACCTTGTCGAACGCTTCGCCGGGAGCGTCGTCCCGGGTGCGCGCGATCGGCACGATCCGGTCGTCTTCGACGAGGACGAGCTCCGAATGCCCGCCGGAGACGACGAGCCCGTGGAAAGGGAAGTCGAGCGGGATCGCGGGCTCCCCCTTTCCGCGGAGGAACGCGGAGAAGAGGTGGCCTTCGAGGTGGTTGACGGGGACGAGCGGCACTCCGCGCGCGAAGGCGAGCGCCTTGCCGGCGGAAAGCCCGACGAGCAGCGCCCCGATCAGGCCGGGGCCGGCCGTCGCCGCGACGAGGTCGATTTCGGAGACGCCGACCCGCGCTTCGCCAAGCGACTCCTCGAAGGCGACCGGCAGGTTCTCCAGGTGCGCGCGCGCCGCGATCTCGGGCACGACCCCGCCGTACGGCGCGTGCGCCGCGAGCTGCGACGAGACGACGTTCGAGAGCACCCGGCCGTCGCCGTCCAGGACGGCGACGGAGGTCTCGTCGCAGGAGGTCTCGATTCCGAGGACGCGCATCGGATTCGCGGTCAAGGGAGGACCGGGAATCTCTCCCTTCGCGCCGCGTCGGCGAGCCGGTCGTCGAGGCAGACGAAGGGGAGACTCTCCGTGCGTTCGTCGCAGAAAACCAGCGCCGCCGCGAGCTGAAGGGCGTCGGCCGCCCGAAGGCGGTGCGTTGAGAGAAGGCGCAGCGCCCGCGCTCGGACGTTCTGGATCGCGGTGACCTCCTCCCATCGCTCGACCAGCAACCGGAGCTTCGACCACGCGTTCGCGACGTCTTCGCGCTCCCCACCGTCGCGTTCGCGACGGGACAGCGCGGATGCCGCCTCGATCTCGGTCAAACACCAGACGACCTGGCCCGCGTCGCGCTCGTAGACCGACGCAACGGCGCCCGACGACGCCTCGGCGACGAGCAACGGGAGGACCGCGGAGGAGTCCCAGAACTTCATCGGCCGCTCCGGCGTTCCTCGAGGAGCGCTTCGAGCAGATTGAGAGGTTTCTTGGGGGTGGGAGGCGGCATGGGAAGCCGTTTACCGTCGCGGATCTTCGGAGGGGTCGCGACGCCGCGTCGATACGCGTCGAGCGCCATCGCGGAGGTGTCACCCGGATCCGTGCCAATCGGGTCGATCCGCGCGATCGGCGTGTCACGGTCGTAGACGATGACGGTCTCCCCCTTCCGGACCCTCGCGAGGTACTCGGAAAGCTTGTCCCGCAGCTCCGAAATTCTGGCGTTCTTCATAACGCCATTATAGCCATATCGACTATCCCGCCCACGATCGTGCGCGCGCCTGACGCCGCTCCACCGCGGTTTTTACGGCCCGGGAGAGCGACTCTCCATACGGTGGGCGGCAGATCCCCTCCTCGGTGACGATCGCCGCGATGTACCGCGCGGGCGTGACGTCGAACGCGGGATGCCTGGCGCCGACGCCGGCCGCGGGGGCGACGGCGTGGCCCGCGAAGGAGAGGACCTCGTCGGGGGAGCGCTCCTCGATCGGGATGCAGGACCCCTCCGGGCAACCGAGGTCGATCGTCGTCGTCGGGGCGGCGACGTAGAAGGGGACGCCGTTCTCCTTCGCGAGAACGGCATGTGTGTACGTTCCGATCTTGTTCGCCGAGTCCCCGTTCGCCGCGATCCGGTCGGCGCCGACGACGACCGCCGCAACCTCGCCGCGGGAGAGGTAGTGGCCGCTCATGCCGTCGGTGATGACGTCGACGGGGATCCCGTCGCGGGCGAGCTCCCAGGCGGTGAGCCGCGACCCCTGGAGGAACGGCCGCGTCTCGGGGGCCATCACGCGGATCGCCTTTCCCGACTCGATCGCCGCGCGCACGATCCCCAGAGCACTGCCGTACCCGCCGGTCGCGAGCGCTCCGGCGTTGCAGTGCGTGAGCACCGTCGTTCCGCCCGTGAGCAGCTCCGCGCCGTGTCTTCCGAGACGCCGCGACGATTCGAGGGTCTCCTCGGCAATCGCGTCGGCCTCCTGGAGGAGCTCCGTTTCGATCTCATCGGGCGGGAGGTGCGCGGACTCGCGGAACCGCGCTTCCATCTGCGCGAGCGCGGCGAAGAGGTTCACGGCCGTCGGCCTCGTCGCCGCGAGCACGTTGCGCGCGGTCTCGAATCGCTCGGTCGGCGGCGTCGTCCTGCCGCTGCGCATCGCGAACGCCGCTCCGTACGCGGCGGCGACTCCGATCGACGGCGCGCCTCGCACCGCCATCTCCCGGATCGCCAGCGCGACCTCGGACGGCTTCTCGAACGTCAGCCAGACCTCGTCGGCGGGAAGGAGCCGCTGGTCGAGCATTTTCAGAACCGGCCCGTCGCGATAGACGGGGAGGAGCAGCTCGCTCAACGGGTCTCCGTGACGACGAGCGCGACTCCGCCGCCGCGCGGGTCGGCCACCGGGTTCCAGGTCCCGTCGGAGCGGCGCGCGATGGCGTGGACGCGTCCGATCGGGTCCCGGTCCGGTTCCCGCTCCTCGACGACGTGGCCGAGGCGCCGGAGAGCCTCCACCCAGTTGGGATCGAAGCGGTTCCGCTCGATCTGGATCTTGTCGGGGAAGTCCTGCTGGTGGAAGCGCGGCGCCGCGACGGCCGCCTCGAGAGACTCCTCCCGCAGGAGGACCCCGAGCATGACCTGGAAGTTCGTCGTCGGGATCGTCGAGCCGCCGGGGGTCCCCCAGACGAGCACGGTCCGCCCTCCGACGACGGCGATCGAAGGGCACATCGCCGAGAGCATCCGCTTCCCGGGCGCCACCGCGTTGACGCGTCCCTGGATCAGCCCGTAGAGGTTCGGCTTTCCGGGGGCCGTCGCGAAGTCGTCCATCTCGTTGTTCATGAGGAACCCGAGACCGGGCGCCACGCGCGCGTTCCCGTAAGAGTCGTTCAGCGTCGTGGTCACGGCGACCGCGCCCCCCGCCCCGTCCACGACGGAGAAGTGCGTCGTCGAGACGCGCTCGCCCGGCAGAGCCCGGAGCGCCTCCGACGGCGTCGCGCGGGAGGGATGGATCGAAGCCGCAATCCGCTTCAACCGCGCGGGGTCCGTGAAGAGCTTCTCGCGAACCCCCGGGAAGGCCGGGTCGCCGAGATAGCGGTTCCGGTCGCGGAACGCCCTCTTCTCGATCTCCGCGAGGTAGTGCGCCGTCGAGGTGTCGCGCCTCTTCAGCTTCTCGAGGCCGACGTGCCGGGCGAGGATCGCCATCTCCGCGAGCACCGGTCCCGACGACGGCGCGGGCGTCGTGATCACCTCCGCGGTCCCGAACCGGAACCGGACGGGCCGCCGGATCTTCGCCGTGTAGAGCGCCAGGTCTCCGCGCGTGATGAGGCCCCCCGCACGCTTCTGACCCTCCTCGATCTGCCGCGCGACGCGGCCCCTGTAGAAGCCGTCTTTGCCCCGGTCCCGGATCGCGGCGAGCGTCTGAGCGAGAGCCGGCTGCTTGAAGAGCGTCCCGGGCGCGGGAGGCGCGCCGCCGGGCAGGAAGATCGACGCCGTCTCCGGGTCCGCGGAAAGCCGCTTCCGGGAGCGCGTTTTCGCGAGCGATTCGGAGATGTTCCCGGTCATCACGAAGCCGTCGCGGGCGAGTCGGACGGCGGGATCCACGACCGTTCTCCACGGCAGCCTTCCTAAGGCGCGGTGCGCGCGCCAGAGGCCGTCCACGCTTCCCGGCACTCCCGAGGCGAACGGGCCCTCCGTCGAGGACGGCGGTTTGCCGCCGCCGGGTCCCGGCTTGACGAAGAGGTCCCGCCGGGCGGTGCGCGGAGCGGTCTCCCGGAAGTCGACCGCGAGCGTCCGCCCCTTCGAGTCGCGCGAGATCCAGAAGCCGCCGCCGCCGATGTTTCCCGCCTCGGGCCAGGTGACGGCGAGCGCGAACGCGACCGCGACCGCCGCGTCGGCCGCGTTCCCCCCCCGGCGCAAAACGTCGATCCCCACCCTCGCCGCGGTCTCCTCCGCCGCCGCGACCGCGCCGCCCCGCCCGACGGCGGCCCGGGGAGCCGCGGCGGATGCCGGACCCGCCAGGAGGAGCAGGATCAGGAGGGCGGCGGCCGCTCGACGAAGCATCCGGCGATTCTATCGGCGATACAAATAGACTCCCCCCGTGAAGTCGATCGCGGACCTGCCGGTCGAGGGAAAGCGGGTCTTCCTCCGGGTCGACTTCAACGTGCCCCTGGACGGCGAGCGGGTGACCGACTCGACGCGTATCGTCGAGACCCTGCCGACGATCCGGCACGCCGTCGACCGGGGCGCGCGCGTCGTTTGCGCGTCCCACCTCGGCAAGCCGAAGGGGCGGCGGAAACCGGAGCTCTCGCTCGCGCCGATCGCCGTCGAGCTCGCCCGGCTCCTCCAGCGGCCCGTCCGCTTCGCGGAGAACTCCGTCGGCCCGGAAGTCGAGGGTCTCGCGGCGAAGCTCGCGCCGGGCGACGTGCTCCTCCTCGAGAACCTTCGCTTCCACGAAGGCGAGGAGGCGAACGACCCGGAGTTCGCCCGGCGCCTCGCGGCGCTCGCGGACGTCTACGTCAACGACGCCTTCGGCTCCTCGCATCGCGCCCACGCGTCGGTGACCGGCGTGCCCGCGCTCGTCTCGGCGAAGGGCGCCGGCTTCCTCCTCGAGAAGGAGGTCCGGGAGCTCTCCCGGCTCCTAGACCCCGAGCGGCCGTTCGCGGCGATCCTCGGCGGCGCGAAGATCTCCGGAAAGATCGACACGCTTCGCGTCCTGTCTCGCCGCGCCGACACGCTCCTCCTCGGGGGCGGCATGGCGAACCACTTCGTGCGCGCGATCGGCCTGTCGGTGGGGAAATCCTTTCTCGAGGAGGACAAGGTCCCCGTCGCGCGCGAGATCCTCGACTTCTGCCGCGCGAACCAGAAGGAGGTCGCGCTCCCGACGGACTTCGTCGTCGCGCGGTCTGCCGAAGACGGAGACCATGCCCGGACCGTCGGAATCGCGAAGATCCCGCCGGACCTGATGGCCCTGGACGTCGGACGCCAGACGCTCGAGCAGTTCGAAAGACTCCTCGACGACGCCCGCACGATCTTCTGGAACGGGCCGCTCGGCGTCTTCGAGAAGCCGCCGTTCGACAAGGGCACGCGCGCGCTCGCGCTGCTCCTCGCCGAGTCGGACGCCGTCACCGTCGTCGGCGGGGGAGAGAGCGTCGCCGCCGTCCAGGAGGCGAGAGTCGCCGACCGCTTCACCCACGTCTCCACCGGCGGCGGCGCCTCCCTCGAGTTCCTCGCGACCGGCAGGCTGCCCGGGATCGAGGCGCTCGCGTGAGACAGGCGCCTGTCATCCTGAGGACTTCGCCCTGCCTTGTCATCCCGAGCACTTCGCCCTTCCTTGTCATCCCGAGCGCTTCGCCCTCCTTGTCATCCCGAGCGAAGCGAGGGATCTGGGTCCCTCTCGACCGCGCTTTCCCGCTCAGCACAGGCTCCGCGAGGGATCTGTGTCCCTCTCGATTCCGCCGGGGCCCCAGATTCCTCGGCCTCCGGCCTCGGAATGACAAGACTCCGCGGGGTGACAGAGTGACGATCGCGCAATGAACCTCTTCGTCGCGAACTGGAAGATGCACATGACGCGCGAACAGGCGCGCGCGTACGCGGAGGCGCTCGGCGAATTGATCGACGACGGAATCCCCGGCGCGGAGCTCGTCCTCGCGCCGCCCTTCACGGCCCTCGAAGCCGCGCGCGATCGGGAGGGGCGGTGGTCGCTCGCCGCGCAGAACCTTTCCGAGCACGCCTCGGGTGCTTTCACGGGAGAGGTCTCGGCCGAGATGCTCGCGGACTCGGGATGCCGCTACGTCATCGTCGGCCACTCGGAGCGCCGTACGCTCTTCGGAGAGGACGGCCCGCGGCTCGCCGGAAAGGTCGCGAGGGCTCGGGACTTCGGACTCGTGCCGATCTACTGCGTCGGGGAAACCGGAGCCGAGCGGCTGGCCGGCGAGACCGCGGCAACTCTTGCCCGGCAGCTCGAGACGCTTCGCGACGACCCCGCCATGGAGCCCCTCGTCATCGCGTACGAGCCGGTCTGGGCGATCGGGAGCGGCCTCGCCGCCACGCCCGTGGACTCGGCGGCCGCCGCGAAGCGGATCGCGGAGCTCCTCCCGACGCGCGGCGACCTCCGGATCCTCTACGGCGGCTCGGTGACCGCGGGCAACGCGGCGGAGCTTCTGGGACGCGGGAGAGTAAACGGATTTCTCGTGGGCGGAGCGAGCCTCGATGCGGGCGCCTTCGCGGCGATTGCGCGCTCCGGCGCGGCTTGACCGGCCTCCCAAGGGTCTGTAGACTCACCTGCCCTTTTTTTGGCGGGAGGTCCGGTGGAAATCGCTTACATCGCGCTGGTGGTCGTCTACATCTTCGTCTGCTTCTTTCTGATCCTGGTGGTCCTCCTCCAGCAGGGGAAGGGTGCGGACATCGCCGGCGCATTCGGAGGGGGCGGCAGCCAGACGGCGTTCGGCGCGCGCGGAGCGACGACGCTCCTGCACAAGCTGACGACCGGATTCTTCATAGCCTTCGTCCTGACCTCGCTCGCGCTCGGCATCCTTCAGGGACGCCCGCGCGGCTCGGTGATGACCGGCCAGACCGCCGCTCCGGCGACGACGACGACCGCACCCGCGGCGCCGGCCGCGCCGACAACGACGGCTCCGGCGAATCGGTAGTATCGTTCTTTGTAAGCCTGCCCAAGTGGCGGAATTGGTAGACGCGCACGT
>DASRPJ010000115.1:0-15055 GCA_035646435.1 Thermoanaerobaculia bacterium
GCCTGGACGGCCTCTCGCGGTGGCTGACCCGGTACTACACGCCGCGGGGCGTGTGACCCCGCCTCGCCCGGTATAGTGCGAGACCTCGAAGAACGTGAGCCAGACACCCGATTCGCGCGACAACCCGTCTCCCGCCGGCAAGTCCGGCTTGGGGGCCGCGAGGGCGCTGCGGTCCAAGAACGAGGCGCTCGAGACCGCGAAGGAGAATCTCGAGTCCGCAAGCGATGAGCTGAAGAGGACGATCGAGCAGGCGAACCGCTCTCGCGGTCTTTCCGAAGCCATCGTGGAGACCGTCCGGGAGTCCCTGATCGTCCTCGACCGGGAGCTCCGCATCCGGAGCGCGAACCGCGCGTTCTTCGAGACGTTCGAGATTGCGAAGCCGAACGCGGAAAGGGTCCCCTTCTTCGACCTGACCGAAGGCTGGCTGGAATCGGAGAGGTTGCGCACGGCGCTCGAACATGCGGTCCGGACGAAAGGAATCGTTCGAGACCTCGACTTCGAGGTCGACCTTCCGGAGGCCGGCCGCAAGGCGTTCGTCGCCAACGCGCGTCCGGTGCAGCCCACGGGCGAGTCGGAGTTCCTGCTGCTCCTCGCCATCGACGACGTGACGGATCGGCGGCTCGCCGGCGAAAAGATCCGTCACTCGGAGACGCAGTACCGGCGGCTGTTCGAGACGTCGCGCGAAGCGATCTGGCTCCTGGACGAGGAGACCGGAGAAATCCTGGACGTGAACCCGTTCGCCCTCCAGCTCTTCGGGTACTCGCGCGAGGAGTTCCTCGGACGGAAGCCGTGGGAGCTTCCGCTGTACGTCGATCCGGTGAAGGCCGTCACTCGCTTCGAGACGCTGCGGAAGTCCGGTCACACCGTCGAAACCGGCGTCGAGATGCTCGCCCGGGACGGCCGCCGGCTGCAGATCGAAGCGGTCCGCAGCGTTTACTCGGCCGGCCCGCAGAGGATCGTCCAGTCGAACATGCGCGACCTGTCCGATCGCAAGCGGCTCGAGGAGCAGCTTCGCCACTCCCAGCGAATGGAGTCCGTCGGGCTGCTCGCGGGGGGCATCGCGCACGACTTCAACAACATCTTGAACATCATCTCGGCGTACAGCACGCTGCTTGCCCGGGGTCAGGAACCCTCGAAGATCGCCCAGTCCACGGAAGCGATCGAGAAGGCGGTCCAGCGGGGGGCGGCCCTCGTGCGTCAGCTCCTGACGTTCGCGCGCAAGGAGGAGGGGAAGTTCGAGTCCGTCGACGTCAATGGACTGGTTCGGGAGCTGGCGAGCATGATCGGGGAGACGTTCCCGAAATCGGTGCACGTGGCGCTCGACCTCGCGCCCGAGTTGCCGCGGATCAAGGCCGATCCGAGCCAGCTCCACCAGGCCCTGCTGAACCTGAGTGTCAACGCGCGGGACGCGATGCCGGACGGAGGCATCCTTACAATCCGAACGAGCCTCGTCGAGGGAAAGGCGACCCCCCTCCTCGCCGACCGGCCGCACGAAGATTCGTACGTGTGTATCACCGCGTCCGACACGGGCTTGGGGATGGACGCCGAAACCCGCAACCGGATCTTCGAGCCTTTCTTCACGACGAAGGGTCGAGAGGCGGGATCGGGTCTCGGTCTCTCCGTCGTGTACGGCGTGATCGAGAGCCACGACGGATCGATCGGCGTCGAGAGCGAGCCGGGGAAAGGAAGCCGATTCTCCCTCTACCTGCCGGCGATTCCCTTCGCGGAAACCCGGGGAAAACCGCGCCTTCGTCCGGCCACCTCCCCTGCCGCCCGAGGAACGATTCTCCTCGTCGAAGACGAAGCGCTGCTGCTCGATTCCATCAAAGCGATTCTCGAGTCGGAGGGCTTCCGCGTCCTGACCGCTTCGGACGGGCTCCAGGCCGTCGAGGCGTTCCGCCGACACCGCGACGAGATCTCGGTCGTCCTCGCCGATCTGGGACTCCCCCGTCTCGGCGGATGGCAGGCCTTTCTCGAGATGCGGAAGGACAAGCCGGAGCTGAAAGGCATCATCGTCAGCGGGACGATGGATGCGGTGCGGCGCGACGAGATGTTCCGGAACGGGGTCCGCTCCACCCTCCGGAAGCCCTACAGCACGGACGAAATGCTGCGGGCGGTCCGGGGTGCCCTCGAGGAGGCCTGAAAAGCCCGCCCCGGAGCCCGCTTTCCCGCGACTGGCAAGTCCGTTGCTAGGTCGTCCGGCGGAGAACGAAATGAGGGGCATCTGGAGCGGTCACATCACGTTCGGGCTCATCTCCATCCCCGTCGGCATCTACGCGGCGCTCGAATCCTCGGAGCGGGTCTCGTTCCGCCTGCTGCACCGCAAGGACATGGCGCCCATCAAGTACAAGAAGTTCTGCAGCAAGGAGGACGTCGAGGTCTCGGCCGACGAGATCGTGAAGGGATACGAGGTCTCGAAGAAAAAGTACGCCATCGTCGAGAAGGACGAGCTCGACGAGGTCCAGGAGAAAGTCGGTGAAGGCGATCGCACGATCGACGTCGTCCAGTTCGTCGAGTTCTCCTCGCTGAACCCTCTCTCGTTCGAGAAGCCCTACTACCTCGCGCCGCAGAAGGGGGGCGAGAAGGCGTACGCCGTGTTGCGGGACGCCCTGAACGAAGCGAACCGCGTCGGCATCACCCGGTTCTTCCTCCGCACGCGTCCGCTCCTCGCGGCGCTCATACCGGGCAAGAAGGCGCTCGCGCTCGAGGTGCTGCGGCCGTTCGAGGAGCTTCGCGACCCGGGCGAGCTCCCGATCCCCGCTCCCGCGAAGAAGTCGGCCGAAGTGAAGATGGCGAAGCTCCTCATCGATCAGATGTCGACGGAGGAGTGGGACCCGACGAAGCACCCGAACGAGTACCGCCGCGCGCTCGAGAAGCTCCTCTCCTCCAAACGCAAGTTCGGTCTCAAGGAGGCGAAGGAGCCGGAGAACGTCGTCGACCTGATGGAGGCGCTGCGCAAGAGCGTCGGCCAGGGAAGCGGCGGCCGCGCGCGTCCGAAGAGAGCCGCTTCGGCCCGCCGCGGCGCGGCCTGAGGAAATGAGATGAGCCGCCGCGCCGTTCTGCTGGGTGGAGTTACACTGGGGTCACTCGTGGCGTTGATGATCCGGGCCGGATTGAGAGAGCGTCGCGACGCGGAAGCCCGTTCTCCCTTGCACTTGTCGCAGCCCCGCGGATCCCGGTCACTCACACCGCTCCCCGACTCGAGCCGCGAAGACGTCCTCGATCGCTACCGACTCGCGGCGGCGGTCTAAGGCCCACATGAATCCGCGCGGGAGCGCGTCGAGAAGGCGCCGTGTACGCCGAGTGCTCTTGCGCGCGATCCGGCGCAGCTTCCCGCGCCTGTCGCGGATATCCCCTTCTCTCTCCGCGCGGCTTGCGGAAATCCTCTTCCGCGTCCCGCCTCCGCGGCACACGAGGCTCAAGCGCGAACAGCGGGCGCTCGACGAGGGGGCCTTCTCCCGGACGGCGTTTCTCGCCCGGACCCTGCCGACCTGGACGTGGGGGAAGGGTCCCGGCGTTCTGCTCGTCCACGGCTGGGGCGGACACGCCGGCCGCCTCACTCCGTTCGTGCGCTCCCTGCTGGACGCCGGTTTCTCCGTCGTCGCGTTCGACGCGCCCGGTCACGGGATCGCGCGCGGGCGGGTCTCGTCGCTGCCGGAGTTCGTCGCGGCGATCCGAGCAGTCACCGAGACCCACGGCCCCTTCCACGCGGTGATCGGACACTCGCTCGGCGCGGCGGCCGCCGCGCTCGCGGTCCGGGACGGACTTGGCGCACAACGCCTCGTTCTCCTCGCTCCGCCCTCCGACCTCGAGCGGTACACGGGGCGCTTCGCCCGCATCATGCGGATTCCGCCGACCGTCCGCGATTCCATGAAGAAGCGGCTCGAAAAACGCTTCCAGATCCGTTGGGCCGAGCTCAAGGTGGCGGGTCAGCCCGCCTCGGCCGACGTGTCTGTTCTCATCTTCCACGACCGGCGCGACGCCCGGGTCCCGATGAGGGACGGCGTCGAGATCTCCCACACCTGGCCGAACGCGAAGCTGGTGCGGACCCGCGGCCTCGGACACCACCGGCTTCTCCGGGACGCCCGCGTGATCTCCCGCGCCGTCGCCTTCCTCGCCGGACGGCCCGCGAGGAGGCCCGACGCGGCAAGGCCCCGGCGCCCGCCGACCCTCGCCCCGCTACCGGTTTCCTGAAGATTCCGTAAACGAGCCCGCCTCGCGCCGTCGGGGCGCGCCGATTGCATGTCCGAGCCTCATTCCCTGCTCGGACGCGCGAACGACGAGGAGGTTGATCATGAAGAGCCGGGCCGCCCTGGGCAACCATCCCCTTCACCCCGCCGTGGTTTCGCTGCCCATCGGGGCGTTCTTCCTGGCGTTCGTGGCGGACGTTGCGCACGCGCTCACGAAGAACGCGACTTTCTATTCCATTGCGCACTTCGCGATCGGGGTCGGCATCGTGACCGCGCTTCTCGCGGCCGTGCTCGGTCTCATCGACTATTTCGGGGTCAAAATGAGCGCCGCGGGGCGCCGTCTCGCGACCATTCACATGCTGATCAACCTCGCCGCGGTCGCCCTCTACGCGATCTCCTGGTTGCTCCGGAGGGACGAGGGCGCCCTCGGGACTCCGAGGTGGCCGATCGCATTCGGCCTCGAAGTCGTTCCCTTCCTCATGCTCGGCGCCTCCGGATGGATCGGCGGAAAGATGACCTTCGAGCACAAGATCGGCGTCGTCGAATGGGTCGACCCCGAGGCGCGCGAGATCGGAATGAGGGAGGCCCCGAAATGAAAATCCACAGTCCGGCGCTACGGGTTTCGTTTCGTCTCGCGGCGGCGGCCACTATCTGCGCCGCTTCCCTTTTTGCCGCCGGGTGCAAGGGTGGAACCTTCGACACGCGGGCGGCGGACCAGGCGGCCTCGTACAAGACGGACTACCGTGCCGTCGGCTCGATCCAGACGCCGGAGGGGTTCCGCGCGGTCCTGATCGCGGAGGGGTTCAACTATCCGAGCTCGATGACCTGGGACGCCGCCGGAAAGCTGTACGTGCTCGAGTCCCACACCGTCCCGATCCCGACGTTGAAGGTGAAAGTGATGAGGATCGGAGCCGCAGGTGAGCTCGAGGAGGTCGCTCTCCGCGGCCCCGGCGCGCCGACGGGAGAAGTCGCGATCGGCATCGAGTTCCACGACGGCTGGATCTACCTCTCTCACGAAGAGAAGGATGGGACGTGGGGAATCAGCCGGTTCCGGCCGGACACGGGGGACACCGAGGCCGTCCTCCGTGGACTTCCCGGCAACGGCGACCACAACGTCAACTACCTCGTCTTCGACCGCGAGGGCTCTCTGTATTTCGGGATCGGAAGCGCGACGAACTCGGGCGTAGTCTCGTCCAACGACCCGGTCAACAAGAAGTGGCTCGAGAAGCGGCCGCACGTCCACGACGTCCCCTGCAAGGACGTCGTGCTCACCGGCCAGACCTTTACCGACTCGAACGAGATGACCAACACGACCGGCGACGAAGCGAAGACCGGCGCCTACCAGGCGTACGGAAAGTCCGACGCGAGCCGCGTCGCGGCCGAGCCGCTCTGCATGACTTCGCTCTACAAGCTCCGGCGCGGCGCGACGGCGCCGGAGCTCGTCGCCTGGGGGCTCCGGAATCCGGTCGCGCTCGCGATCGATCCGAAAGGGACGCTCCTCGTCGGGATGCACGGCGCGGACATTCGCAGCACCCGTCCCATCCTCGACGATCCCGACGCGGTCTACCGCGTGAAAGCGGGGACCTGGTACGGCTGGCCCGACTTTTCGGCCGAGCTCTTTCCGGTCACGGACCCGCGTTACCGGCCGCCGGACAAGTTTCTCTCGAAGGGACAGACGGGCCTCTCGTTCGCGATCGACCACCGTGCGAGCGGGCTCTCCGCGCCGGACCGTTCGCTCCTCGTCACGGCGACGGCGCCCCATGCCGCGCTCGGCGGAATGACGGTCGTGCCGCCTCGCGGTCCCTTCTCGCGATGGGCGGGCCAGCTCCTGATCTCGGAGATGGGAGACTTCAAGCCGCAGACCGACCCCGTCAATCCGGATACCCGCGCGGGCTTCCAGGTCGAATCGGTCGACCTGACGACCGGGAGGCGCGAAGTGTTCGCTCGGAACCGCGGCACCGGAGCGGCGCAGCCCGCGTCGCGGATCGATCTCGAGGAGGGTTTCGAGAGACCGGTGGACGTAAAGGTCGGGCCGGACGGGCTCGTTTACGTGCTCGACTTCGGCGTCTTCAATCCCACCGAGAAGGTCATGAAGGTGTTCCCGAAGACGGGCCGGGTGTATCGGATCGAGCCGGGGACGGCGCGCTGAGGCGGCGAGCCGCTCCGGCCCGGGGCTTCGCGGCCGGAGCCTCCGCCGGCGTCCTCTCCACGGGCCTCATGACGCTCGTGCGGCGCGCGGGGATACCAGTGAATCGGGAAAAGATGCTCGGCACCCTCTTCGGCGGAAGGCCGGACGAGAAGCACGAAGCCCTCGGATTCGGAGTCCACCTCGGAATCTCGGGCGCTTTCGGCCTGCTTTACGAGTCCGCTTTCGCGCGGCGCGGAATGGCGAGGGGCTGGAAGTCGGGGCTTCGGCTGTCACCGTTCCACTTCCTCGTCTCCGGTCTCTTCTTCTGGGTCCTCGATCGAGCGCACCCCCTCGTCCCGCACGTCTTTCCGCCGCCCGGCCCCTTCTGGTCGAACCACGGCGCCCGCGGCGTCGCGCTCCTTCTCCTTCTGAAGGGAGCGTTCGGCGCTTCCTTCGGCGAGCTCGATCGCCGCCTCGCCGGGGCACGACGGTGAGACGAGGCCGCGATACGGGAAAGGGACTCGCGGCGGGGCTCGTCGCCGGTCTTCTCGCATCGTGCGTGATGAACGGATTTCAGACGCTGTGGGCCGCGCTCGCGCCGGCGCCCCGAAGGCGCCCGGCCCGCGGCGAGCCGGACGAGGACACGACGGTCCGCACGGCGTCCGCCATCTCCCGGGTCCTCCTCCGCCGTCCCCTGACGGAGCGCGAGAAACGAATCGCGGGACCGCTCGTGCACTACTCCTTCGGGACCCTCGTCGGCGGCCTCTACGGAGCCGCCGCGGAGAGGGTCCCTCCGGTGACCGGGGGAGCCGGCCTGCCGTTCGGCGCCGCGTTCTGGCTCGTCGCGGACGAGACCGCGGTTCCCCTCCTTCGCCTCGCCGACCCGCCCAGCCGATATCCGGTTTCCGTGCACGCCTATGCTCTCGCCTCCCACCTCGTGTTCGGGTGGACGGCGGAAGCCCTTCGCCGGCAGCTCCGGGGCCGGCGTTGAAGGGCTCGAGAAGGAAGAAATCCCCGGCGACGAGATCGGCGCGCCTCGACTACGACTTACTCGTCATCGGAGCCGGTCAGGCCGGGCCGCCGCTCGCGATCGCTCTCGCAAAAAAGGGCTGGCGCGTCGCCCTCGCGGAAAGGAAGCTCCTCGGCGGCTCCTGCGTCAACTTCGGTTGCACGCCGACGAAGGCCGTCATCGCCTCGGCGCGAGTCGCCTGGCTCGCCCGGCGGGGGCGCGAGTTCGGGATCCGCATTCCGTCGGTCGAACCCGACCTCGTCGCGGTGCTCGAGCGCGCGCGCGGGATCGTGACCCAGAGCCGCACCGCGCTGCGCGAAGCGCTCGTCGGCGAGAAGAACCTGACGCTTCTGCCCGGCCACGCCCGGTTCGAGTCGCGAGAGAAAGGCGGGTTCCGCGTTCGAGTCGGGGACGACATCGTGCGCGCCGCACAAGTCGTGATCGACACCGGTACCCGCAGCCGGATACCGGCCGTGCCGGGCCTCGATACCGTCGACTTCTCGACGGCGGAAAACTGGATCGACCGGCCGGAGCTCCCCGATCACCTCGTGATCCTGGGCGGCGGATACACCGGTCTCGAGATGGCGCAGTTCTATCGTCGGATGGGCAGCCGCGTCACCGTCGTCGAGCCTTCCTCGGACATCGCCGCGCGCGAGGACCCGGAGGTCTCGCAGGCGATCCGGACGCTGCTCGAGTCCGAGGACGTCGCTTTCCGGTTGAAAACATCCGTCGCGCGCGTCGAAAGGGGCGGCGGCGGCGTCCGGCTTTCCCTGAAGAGCAAAGGCGGGCGCGACTCCCTCTCCGGTTCTCACGTCTTCGTCGCGACCGGGCGGAAGCCGAACACCGACGACCTCGGCCTGGAGGCGATCGGGATGGAGCCTGCGCCGGACGGCACGATCGGGGTGAATCCGCGGTTGGCCACGAGCGTCCGCGGGGTCTGGGCGGCCGGCGACGTCCGGGGCGGCCCGATGTTCACGCACACGGCGTGGGACGACTACCGAATCCTCCTGTCGCAGCTCGCGGGAGACCGGTCGCGCACGACCGAGCGGATCGTGCCCTATGCCATCTACACGGACCCCCAGCTCGGGCGCGTCGGGATGACCGAAGCGCAAGCGCGACAGGCGGGCCGTAAAGTCCGCGTCGGGCGATTCGAGCTGCGCAAGAACGGAAAGGCGAAGGAGATCGGGGAGACCGAAGGGTTCGTGAAGGTCGTCGCCGACGCGCGCTCCGACCGGATCCTCGGCGCGGCCGTGCTCGCGTCGGAGGGGGCGGAGCTCGTGCATCTCTTCGTCGCCGTCATGAACGCCCGCGCGCGGTCGGCCCTGATCCGCGACGCGATCCACGTCCACCCGACGCTCGCGGAAGCGGTGCAGAGCGCCGTCTCCGCCCTCCGGTGACGGGGGAAGCCCGCCCGGCGCGGCGCCCGGAGCTCGTCATCGAGCTCGAGGAGCTTCAGAGAGACACCTTCGGCTATTTCGTCCACGAGGCCAGCCCGGGCAACGGCCTGGTGCGCGACAACACCCGTTACGCCTCGCCCGCATCGATCGCCGCGGTCGGGCTCGGACTCGCCTGCTACGCGGTCGCGGCGGAGCGCGGGTTTCTGACACGCGAGGAGGCGGCGGAACGAGTCCTCGTCACCCTGAAGTTCTTCGACGAGAGCCCGCGCGGATCCGGACCGGAGGCGGTCGGCGACCGCGGTTTCTTCTACCACTTCCTCGACCTGCGCACGGGCCGGCGGGCGCACGGCTGCGAGATCTCCACGATGGACTCGGCGCTCCTGATCGCGGGGGCCCTGACGGCGGCGGCGTACTTCGACCGCGAGAACGAGCACGAGGCGGCGATCCGGCGGCTGGCCGAGTCACTCTACCGGGAAGCGGACTGGGAATGGGCGCTCGACGGCGGGCTCACGCTGCGGCACGGCTGGACGCCGGAGGGCGGGTTCGTCCCTTACCGCTGGCAGGGCTACAACGAGGGCCTCATCCTCTACGCTCTTGCGCTCGGCTCACCGAGTCATCCGATTCCCGCCGAGAGCTACGCCGCCTGGACGGCGACGTACGAGTGGAAAAAAGTCTACGGCGTCGAGTATCTGTACGGCGGGCCTCTCTTCCTGCACCAGCTCTCCCACGTCTGGATCGACTTCCGGGGCATCCAGGACGACTTCATGCGCGCCAGGGGGATCGACTACTTCGAGAACAGCCGCCGCGCCACGCTCGTGCAGCAGCGCTACGCCGAGCGCAACCCGCGCCATCTCCGCGGGTACTCGTCCCGAATCTGGGGGATCACCGCGAGCGACGGGCCGGGGCCGGCGGTCCGGAAGGTCGGCGGACGCATGCGCCGCTTCTTCGACTACTGCGCCCGCGGCGTGCCGCGCGGGCCCGACGACGGGACTCTTTCGCCGTGGGCCGTCGTCGCGTCACTCCCCTTCGCGCCCGACATCGTCCTGCCGACGATCGCGAGCTTCCTCGATCGGTACCCGGACATGAGAACCCACTACGGGTTCCTCTGCAGCTTCAACCCGACGTTCGCCGGGTCGGGGGGCGGTCGAAAAGGTTGGATCTCCCGGGGGTACTACGGCCTCGATCAGGGCCCCGTCGTTCTCATGATCGAGAACTTCGCGAGCGGAATGATCTGGGACCTGATCCGCCGGTGCCGGCCGATCGTCGACGGACTGCGCCGGGCGGGATTCACCGGTGGGTGGCTCGAGACGGGCGGGTCGGGCGGACGAAAGTCTGGCAGCGGCCTTGCTCGAACTTCCCGACGAAAGGAGAAATCCTCATGACTTGCGAACACCGCGGGTGCAACTGCGAAGGAGCGACGGTCGAACGCGAGGGAAAGAAGTTCTGCAGCCCCGCTTGCGCGGAGATGCAGACGTCGGGCCGGCACGGGGCGAGCTGCCCGTGCGGCCATCCGGACTGCTCGGCCGCTTAGTCCGTCACACGGCGGCGCGGCGGCGCCGCCACGCTCTTCCCGGCGGACGACGGAACTGACGAACGACGACGTCGAAGGAACCGGCGCTCCGGCTCCAGGAGTCCCCTCCCAGGGCGTCCTCGCTGCCCTTCTTTCCGGTCGCCCCGATCTCTTCGACCGCGACGTGAACCTCCTCGAGAGCGTCGCCTGCCGCTTTCGCCCCCCGTCGAACGATCACGAAGAGCTCCGGTCCCCCGAGCACGACTTCCCGCCGCGAGCGGCGCAGCGGGGCTAGACCGGTCAGCTTCTTCCACCGCGAGGCGAGAGCGTCCGGGTCGGGAGAGGAAAAGACGAGACCATGAACGCCGAGGAGACCGGCGTCCCGGCTCTGTCCCCTCTTCTTCGTCATGCCGCGAAGAATCCGCGGCCCTTCGACCAGAGCTCGCCGAGGTCGTCGAAGACGCCGTCGGCCCGCGCGAGCGTGCGATCGGGAAAGCCGCCCGAACGGAGGGCGAGACAGGGTACTCCGATCTGGTGCGCGGCGGCGACGTCGTACGGGGTGTCTCCCACGGCGACGGGACGCCGCGCCGCCAGCCGGAACCGGCGGATGGCGAGCGCGAAAACGTCGTGGAAGGGCTTCGCTTTCTCGACGTCGTCCGCCGACGTGAAACCGAGGAGCGATTTTTCGAGCCGGAGCCGGGCGATCGCGCGCCGGACGACGTCCCTGGCCGCCGAGCTCGCGAGGATGACCGCGATGCCGGCCCGGTGCATCGAGCGCACCGCGGCCGCCGCGCCGGGAACCGGTCTCACGCGAGGAAACGCCTTCAGAAAAAGCTCCGTTTCGAGCTCGCCCATCGCCGCCCCGAGGAAATGGTGCTCCGCCGGCGTCACAAGATCCCGCAGGATCTCGGAGCCCCCCTTTCCGATCTCGCCCCGCAGACGCGACGTCGGGATCCGTCGGCCGAAGCGCGCGAGCGTCGCGCTCCATGCGCGCGCGTGGGCGTCGTTCGAGTCGATCAGGCAGCCGTCCAGGTCGAGCAGGACGGCGCCGAACGGAACTCCCTGCGGCGCGCCCGGCGCCGCCTCGACCGCGGAGGTGGCCCGGCCGCGGCGAGCCCGCTCGCTAGGGCCCGCGCCGGACAAGCCCGAGGATGAGCACGATCACGGCGACGACCAGGATCAGGTGGATCAAACCGCTCGTGACCTTGAACGCGAAAAAGCCGAGCAACCAGAGCACGAGAAGGATGACGAAGATGGTCCAGACCACGGCTCCCCCTTTCAGTTCCCCGGTGAAGTAATTCTATTCCGACGGCCGAAACGCGCGCGACCGGCGATCAAGAAAAGGCCCGCGTTGCCGCGGGCCCATGGGAATCAATTCCGCAGTGCTCAGTGTCCGCGGACGCGGTTGAAGGCGTCGCGCGTGGCGTCCTTGACGTCGTACCACGCCTCACGGGTCTTGCCCTTGGCCTTCTCCCACCCGCGCTCGAGATCGTTGTCGATGTCGTCGAACTTCCGGTCCCGATAGGTCGGGTTGGAAGCGGCTTCCCAGCCGTACCGATAAGCGGGCTCGTAATCCTCGTAGCTGCGACCCGCCTTGTAGTAGGGCCGCGTCGTGTACGTCTTGCGCCAGTAGGCCTCCTCGACGGTCGGGTTCACGGCTTCCGCGACGGCATGTCCCGCCGCGCCGCCCGCAATGCCACCCGCCACTCCGCCAACGACCGCGCCGACCGGACCGCCGACGGCCCCGCCGACTGCGGCGCCCGTCACCGCGCCGCCAACGGCGCCCGTGCCCGTGCCAATCGGATGCGAACCCGGCTCGCCCGTCAGCGGATCGCGATTGGCGTCCGGTGTCGGGTCCAGACCACGTCTGTTCTCGTCCATTTTACAAATCTCCTTTCATGGAAGGGGACAGCAAGAAGCGTACCGGTGAGCGACATCTCCGCGGCTCTACCGATTCCTCCCCCTGGCCCTTTCCCACGCATCGCGCGCGGCGCTGCGCGCCTCTTCCCAGTCCTGGGCGTTCTCGCCGTGCAACGCGTCCCAGGACCGTTCGAGCTCGCTCTCGACGTCTTCGAACTCGCGTCCCGCGTGCTCGTCCGCGAGCGCGCTCTGCCAGCCGTATCGAAATCCGGGCTCGTAGTGCTCGTATGGCGTGCCGGCCTGGAAGTAAGGCTGGCGGCGGAAGTTCTGGCGCCAGTAATCACCCTCGGCGACTTCATCGAGGTCTTCCCCGGCGGCGAGACCACCCGTTCCGATCGACTCTCCCCGGTCGATTCCGAGGCCGGTCGCCGTCCCCGCGGCGATATCTTGAAAAGAATTATCGCTATCGCCCGTGGAGGCCATCGTCTCCGCCTCGTCTGCCGCGCTCGCTTCCGAGCTCATCCCGCGGCGGGTGGTGGCCTCGGAGTCGTGCGCCGCGGTCGCGGGGCGCGAGAGCTCGTCCTCCCTTCTGCTCTTCACCATAAAGCCTCCTCGCCGGAGGAACGTGAGCAAGGGGCGTACCGGTCTCCGCGGTCTCCCCGGTCTACCATCTCGATCGGGAACTCCGGAGGACGAACGACGTGACGTTGCCCGAGGCCTGGGACGGGATCTCGCAGCCGATCACGCTGGCGACCGACTACCTTCTCGGCGCGGCGGCGCTCGCCGGCGCGCTTCTGCTCGCGAGGCACGCCCGGGGCGCGGGCCGCGGAGCGATCCTCCTCTGGGCGGCCGGCTTCTTCTCGCTCGCCGCGGGAGCGTTCCTCGGAGGAACGTGGCACGGGTTCTCCCCGCGGCTGGCGGACGCGACCGCCGACCTTCTCTGGACGGGCACGCTTCTCTGCGCCGCCGCCGCCTCGGGGTTCCTCCTCGCGGGCGCCGCGTTCGCGTCGCTCGAACGTCGGAAGGCGCGATGGCTCACGGCGATCGGTCTCGTGAAGTTCGCGGCCTTCGTTTTCTGGGCCGCGGCGGGGCACGACGGCTTCGAGGGCGTGATCGTCGACTCCGGCCTGTCGATGGCGGGGATCCTGGCCCTGAAAGCCTCGGCCTGGCGCCGGCGGCGGGATCCTTCCGCGCCGTGGGTGCTGGCGGGAATATTCCTGTCGGCCGCGGCCGCAGCGATCGAAGCGCTCGGCGTGACACCCGGACCTCTTCTGACGCACGACGACCTTTACCATTTCGTCCAGACCGGCTCGCTCTACCTCCTCTACCGCGGCGGCCGCCTGTTCGGAGTCGGACCGGAATCGGTTCCCGCCGGAATCTCGGATTTCGCGTCCAGCCGGATTCCGGAATCCCGGTGAGGCCGGGAGGGCGGACTCACCCTCATACTGTCTGGTGTGTTTCTTGCAGCACCCACCTGGATCTCTATCCCAAAGAATGACTCTCCTCCAGGCGGCACGGCAGGCTACGTTACGAGGAACGTTCGGACGGAGTCTCGTCCGTACCCGGGGACTTCCCTTTCACGAAAGGAATCGTGATGAGAACTGAGTCCGGCACCGCGGGCACGGCCGTGCGCGGCAACGGGGGCGCTCTGCGCCGCCGTGCGGCGCCGGCGAACGGCCGGGGGAAGCGCGCGGAGCGAAACGGCGAGTCGCTCGATCGCCGCCAGCTGCTGTCCGCCCTGATCGAGTTCAAACGCGGGTCCTTCGACGTCCGGCTGCCGGAAGAGTGGCTCGGCCTCGACGGAAAGATCGCCGATGCGTTCAACGAGGTCGTCGGCCAGAACCAGCGCATGAGCCGGGAGCTCGAGCGCCTGCGCCGCGTCGTCGGCCAGGAGGGCCGCATCACCGAGCGCGCGCACATCGGCGACGTCGGCGGAGCCTGGGCGAAGTCGGTCAGCTGCGTGAACGCGCTGATCGGGGACCTCGTCCACCCGACGAGCGAAACCGCGCGCGTCATCGGCGCGGTCGCGAAGGGCGACCTCTCGCAGACGATGGCGGTCGACGTCAACGGAAGGAAGCTCGAGGGAGAGTTCCTCCGGACGGCCAAGACGGTCAACACGATGGTCAGCCAGCTCTCGTCGTTCGCCGCCGAGGTCACGCGCGTCGCGCGCGAAGTCGGCACCGAGGGAAAGCTCGGCGGGCAGGCGCGCGTCAAGGGCGTCGCCGGCACGTGGAAGGACTTGACCGAGAACGTGAACCAGATGGCGGGCAACCTGACCGGACAGGTCCGCAACATCGCCGCGGTCACGACGGCCGTCGCCAACGGCGACCTCACGAAGAAGATCACCGTCGACGTCAAGGGCGAGTTCCTGGAGCTCAAGGCGACGATCAACACGATGGTCGACCAGCTCCGCTCCTTCGCGTCGGAGGTCACCCGCGTCGCGCGCGAGGTCGGCACGGAGGGGAAGCTCGGCGGCCAGGCCCGCGTCGAAGGGGTCTCCGGAACGTGGAAGGACCTTACGGACAACGTCAACTTCATGGCCGGCAACCTGACCGGCCAGGTGCGCAACATCGCGGACGTCACGAAGGCCGTCGCGAACGGCGACCTCTCCAAGAAGATCACCGTCGACGTCAAGGGCGAGATCCTCGAGCTCAAGAACACCGTCAACACGATGGTCGATCAGCTCTCGTCCTTCGCCGCAGAGGTCACCCGCGTCGCGCGGGAGGTCGGCACGGAAGGGAAGCTCGGCGGCCAGGCGAGCGTGCCCGGCGTCGCCGGAACGTGGAAGGACTTGACCGACAGCGTCAACTCGATGGCCGGCAACCTGACGGCGCAGGTCCGCAACATCGCCGCGGTCACGACGGCGGTCGCGACGGGAGACCTCTCCAAGAAGATCACCGTCGACGTCAAGGGGGAGATCCTCGAGCTCAAGGACACGATCAACACGATGGTCGACCAGCT
>DASRPJ010000116.1:0-2133 GCA_035646435.1 Thermoanaerobaculia bacterium
CGAGACCTCCATCGGCCTGGTGCCCTCGGTGACGTTCGACTTCGAGAACGGGACGCAGGAGTGGACAGTGGCGAGTGGCACCTTCGACCGCACGGACACTCCGCCTCCCGGGGCGGACCTCACCTCCTGGTACATGAAAACTTCCGGCGCCGCGCCGTTCGGCCCGGCGTGCGACGAGGCGCGCTCTCCGAAAGTCATCCTGACGGCCGACTCGACGCTGTCGCTCTCGAGCCAGTTCATCACCGAGCCCGACAGCCAGGGCTTCTACTACGACAGCGCGAACGTGGGCATCATCGTCGAGGGATCCTCGACCCGGACGGTCGTCGATCCGAGCGGCGGTCTCGCTTACAACGCGTCCGGCGGCAGTCCCTCGAACACAACGCTCTGCACGAACCTTCAGAACGGCTGGGCCGGCGTCGGCTCGTGGACGAGGAGCGAGTGGTCGGCCGCCGCCCTCGGAGCCCCCGCGCTCGCGGGTCAGGCGGTCCGGATCTCGGTCAAGTACGGGACCGATCCGACGGCCTCGCTCGCCGGGTACATGTTCGACCAGGTCACCCTCACGAACGTGCACTACCTCGCGCCGGACACCGCCTCGAACGTCTGCGCTCCGCCTGCTCAACCGGATCTCGTCGTCTCGAACATCACGGCGAGCAACAACAAGGCGCGCGAGGGAGACAAGGTCACGATCACGGCGACGATCCGCAACACCGGCAACGCTCCGGCCGCCGCGTCGAAGACGGAGTTCCTCCTCGATGGCGTGACCGTTCTCGGCACGCCGGATACGCTTTCGGTTCCAGCCGGCGGCACGACCACCGCGTCGGTCCAGTGGGACACGCGCTCGGTCAAGGGCGAGCACGTCATCCGCGTGAAAGCCGACGCCCTACCCCCGACGAACGGAGTGGTCGCGGAGTCCAACGAAACGAACAACGCCGGCACTCTGAGGGTCACCGTGCAGGGCAACAAGGTGAAGAACGGCTCCTTCGAGCAGCAGAACGCGAGCGGCACGGGCCCGGATGCGTGGTCCGGGTCGTCGACCGGCGCGGGCAATGCGAGCTGGAGCGACGGAGGGAGCGACGGCAGCAAGAGCGCCGCGACCTCCGGCAACGGCGGCAGCGCCGCGGGCTCGGGGTCTCCTTCGTGGACGAGTGATCCGATCGCGGTGGTCCCCGGAGAGGTCCTGACTCTGGCGGTGTCGGTGCAGTCGACGAACGCCTCGTCGGCGGCGTCGGCGGGCCTGGTGTACCTCGGCGCGGCAGGGCAGGTGTTGAACTCGGTGACGCTGCTGACGGCTCCGGTGACCACGAGCGGTTTCCAGGCGCTCGAGAAGGCGGTCACCATCCCGGCGGGCGTGACGGAGGTGCGCGTGAAGCTCGTCGGCTTCACGCCGACCGATCTGCGGACTTCGGGCACGGTCCGGTTCGACCAGGTCGGTCTGTTCGGAAATTAGATCTGTCCCCTTTTCGGAAGCGGGCCCTGGAGGGCCCGCTTTTTTTTTGGCGCCGGAGAGGCGAGGCCCGGCCCGCGAATTGAGGTCTCGAGCCCCGCTCGTTTTGAGGAGAATCCCTCATTGCCCCGTCTCCAGTCCGGCTCAAGAGTGGCGGGAGGGGGATACCGCCATAAAGAAATCGCCTCGAAGCTCTTCCGGGATGGCGGGCACGTCCCCGGTCGTCGCTCTCCCGCCGTGTGTCGTGATCGCCGCAAGGCCGTGATCAGGAGGCATTCCATGCGTCCTTCCTTCGCTGCTCGCTTCGCAGTGCTCGTGCTCGCGTCGCTCGCTGCCTCCCCGGCCATTGCGATCATCCGGCCGGTCGAGCCGTCTGCCCTGCAACAAAAGGCTTTTCGCCTCCCTGGTCTCGAGGGTGCCACGGACTACCGACGTTTGAGCCAGGTGTCGGGGGAGCTCGCCGCCCGGCTCGGCTCCGACCTCGCGGCCCTGGGCGTGCCGGCGAGCGCGGGGGTCTACGACCTTCACACGGGCCGGTGGGTCACGCTGATCCCGTCCCGGCCCCTGGTCCCGGGATCGGGCGTCGGGAACAACCTCCGCTGGCGGGACCTGGGCCGGGCGGAGCCGGGTTCTACCGCCGAGATCCAGGGGGCGGCCTGGTCCGCGTTCGCGGGCTTTCTGACCCGTCA
>DASRPJ010000117.1:0-9201 GCA_035646435.1 Thermoanaerobaculia bacterium
CACGCCAAGATGCCGGACGTCGTCGCGAACGCGCCGCACGTCTTCGGAATCCCGATCGTCGTCAACTTCCTCGCCTTCCTGATCGTCGCCGCGATCACGGTCGTCCTCGTCTGGGGGATCAAGGCGTCCGCGAACTTCAACTTCTGGATGGTGGCGATCAAGCTCCTCGTGCTCGGGTTCTTCGTCTTCGTCAGCTTCACCTTCGTCAAGCCGGAGAACTGGACGCCCTTCGCGCCGAACGGCTTCACCGGCGTCGCGGCGGGCGCCGCCATCGTGTTTTTCGCCTACATCGGCTTCGACGCGGTCTCGACGACGGCCGAGGAGGCGCGCAATCCGAAGCGCGACATGCCGATCGGCATCATCGGGTCTCTCGTGATCTGCACCGTCATCTACATCCTCATTTCCGCGGTGTTCACCGGGATGATCCCGTACCCCGCGTTGAAGGAAACGCTTTCGACCGAGCAGGCCGAGCCGCTGACCCTCGCGATGAAGTACGTCTCGATGCCGAACTGGATGGTCGGCGTCGTCGCGTTCGGCTCCGTCGTCGCCCACACGGCGGTGCTGCTCGTCTTTCAGCTCGGGCAGCCGCGTATCTTCTTCGCGATGGCGCGGGACGGCCTCCTCCCGCCGGCCTTCGCGAAAGTCCACCCGAAGTTCCGCACGCCGCACGTGACGACGATCGTGACGGGGCTCGCGGTGGGCGTGACGTCCATGTTCACGACGCTCGACGAGATGGTCAACCTGACCAACATCGGAACGCTCTTCGCTTTCATCCTGATCTGTATCGGGATCATCATCCTGCGCTTCAAGGAGCCGAACCGGGAGCGCCCGTTCCGCGTGCCCTTCGGGCCGGTCCTCCTGCCGGGGCTCGGGGTCCTCTCGTCGCTCGGGTTGATCTACTACCTCCCGCCTTCCTCGTGGTGGCGCTTCCTCGCCTGGCTCGCGGTCGGCGCGCTCATCTACTTCGCCTACGGATACCGCCACAGCCGCCTGCGTCACCCCCGGACGCCGCCCGCCCCGCCCGACTTCAAACCGGCTTCGGGGCTCCCGCCGACGTTGTAGAGCGGAACCCCGCTGGATGGGCTCGCTTCTTGCCTAGAGGGGAGCCCGTGGCCGACGAACTCGAAAAACCCGAACAACCCGACGAGCCGCCCGCCCGACGGATCGAGCTCGCGATCCCGTTCGGGACGATCCTCAAAGTTCTTTTCGCCGCGCTCGTCGTTCTGGCGGTTCTCAAGCTCTGGCTCCCGTTTCTCATCTTCCTCGTCGCGGTTCTGATCGCCGTCACGCTCGGTCCGGTCGTGGCCCGGCTCGAGCGCCACGGGTTCTCGCACGGCCTCGCCGTGGGAGTCGTCGCGCTCGTCATGCTGGGCGTGATCGTGTTCTTCGCCGCGGTCGTTCTGCCGCCGCTGATCGGCCAGGTCCTTCGCCTCGCGGAGGACTTCCCGGCGTACCGGGCGCAGGTCGATAGCCAGGTTCCGGCGGACCGGCCGTTCCTCAAGGAGATCATCCTGGAAGTGTTCGACCTGCCATCCTCGCCGGCCGTGAAAGCCTGGCTCGAGCAGCCGCTCATCTGGGGAAAGATCGCGGTCGGCGTCGTCGGACTGACGTTCTTTCTCTACGTCCTGGCGGTCTACCTTCTCCTCGACGGAAAACGCGTCTACGTTTGGCTCCTCGCATACGTGCCGCGTCGCTACCGCAGTCGGATGGCGAGGACGGTCCCGGAGGTGTCCGAGGTCGTCTTCGCTTACGTGGGCGGGCAGATCCTGACGTCGGTCCTGGCGGCGGTGGTGTCGTTCGCGATCCTGACGGCGTTCCGCGTCCCGGCCGCTGTGCCGCTCGCGCTGCTCGCGGGGATCTGCGACGCCATCCCGATCGTAGGGGTCGTGATCCTGACGATCCCGGCGGTGCTCATGGCGCTGACGGTCTCACCGATGGCCGCGGCGGGGGTGCTCGCCCTCTACGTGGTGTACCAGATCATCGAGACGTACGTCCTCGTGCCGCGGATCTACGGCCAGCGCCTCCGGCTCTCGACCCTCGCCGTCCTCCTCGCGCTCGTCGTGGGAGGAACCCTCCAGGGAATCCTTGGAGCGATCCTGATCCTTCCGCTCGTCGCCGCGTATCCGATCATCGAGCGGATCTGGCTCCACGATTACCTTTCGAGCGAGGTGATCAAAGACCACGCCGCTCTCGAGCGCGCCGTCGAGTCCGGGAGCGACGCGGCGGTGGAAGCGGTGTTGAAGGGGCAGAAGCACGCGGGGGAGCTCACCGCCGAGAAGGCCGTGCTACCCTCGAATCGGAGGTAAATTTCATGCTCCGTCGGATCTCTCTTGTAATCGCCGCGCTCTTCTTCTCCCACCTGCTCCCGGCCGAAATCGAAACGAAAAGGTACAACTGGTCGCCGGTCAACGGCACCCAGCGACTCCAGTTCGACTGGAACGACATCGACATTTCGCAGATCCAGTTCGACCTCGGCGACACGGTCAAGCCGCTGCGCTTCTCGAGCGCGAAGGCGATCGTCCGCGTGGACAACAACTCGGCGCGCGACCAGGAAGTCGGCGTCGCGATCGCGATCTTCGGCGAAGACGACACGATGCTAGCGGCCGGGAGCGGCGGCATCAAGGTCGGCGACCTCGACAAGGGCGAGCGCGACACGTTCACGATCCGGTTCCCGTACGTCTACCGGAACCTCAAGGGCGCGAAGTACTTCCTGCTGACGGTCGAGACGAAGCCGACCGGGAAGTGGCAGCCGAAGGCGCGGCCGACCGCGAGGCCGGAGGACTAGCGCCCCCTACTCGGCGAGCCCTGGTACGTCGCGCGACTTGTAGCCCGTCAGCTCGACGTAGGCGCGGCCGGCGATCGGGCGGCCGCCGCGCGTGCCGCCGACGGAGCATGCTCCCTCCCAGTAGACGACGCCCGTCGAAGCGGCCGTGTCGAGCTCCTGGTCGGCGAGGAGCGGTGTGATCGCGACGTCCAGACCGATCGAGGGGACCACGACCCGCCAGCCCGCGGGATAGGTCGCGCCCGAGCGCGGCGAGCGCCACGTCTTCGTCTCGGTCAATCGGACGTCGGACCACCGGATCGCCGTTGCCGCGCCCTTCGCGGGAACGAGCGTGCCGGCGGAAAAAGGGGTCGCCTTTCCGTCCCGGCCGCGCATCCGGTAGAGCATCACCTCCGAGCCGTCGTCGAGCTGCAGCGCGAACCAGTCCCAGCCGCGGACGCCCGCGGGCAGGACGCCGGGACTCCACTCGTGGTCGAACCAGGCCGTCCCCGTGAGCGCGTCGGTCCGCCCGCCTCGCTTCACCGTCCCGCGCGCCCTCATCCGCGTGATCGAGACGTATCGCGAGTATTCGCGCGCGCCGGGCCCCTTCCGGGAGAGTCCCGCGTCGCCGTGCGCGACCGGGGGTTTCACAGCCGTCAGGGTGAGCGCGAGCTCGCCGCTCCGTCCCGACGCGGCGACGACGTGAACGCCGCCCGGCCCGGCGCGCGCGGACCAGTCCTCGTTCGAGACGTCGAGCTGCCCGACCGAGGAACCGGCGATCCCCGGAAGGGCGAGGTGCGTCTTCTCCTCGTACGAGAACCTCTTCCGCGCCACGTCGGTCCAGGCGAAGTGCGCGAGGTGAAGCTCCCGAACGCGGAAGAAGGTGAGCTGGAAGCCGTACGCCTTTCCCGCGCGGTCCGAGAGGTGGCCGGTGTAGTACCACCACTCGACGGGAGCATCCGGGTGCGAGCCGTGGTCGCGCGGGAACTCCAGCGCGTACAGCGCCGCGAGCAGAATCCGGAAGACGATTGCGAACGACATCGCCTTACTCGACTATTCCTCAACCAGCGCCGAAGCGGGGTCCGCGGACGCGGCGATCCGGCCGGGGACGATCCCGGCGGCGAGCGAGGCGGCGAGGACGAGGCCGGCCGCCGCGGCGAGGCGGCCCGCGGGGACGCTCGGCACCACGCTCCACCCGAAGGACTGCGGGTTGATCACGCCGATCAGGAGCGCGGCGAAGGCCGCGCCCGCCACGACTGCCGCAGCGGTCGCGACGAGGCCGACCAGGAACCCCTCGAGGAGGACGGCGCCCCGGATCTGACCGCGGGTCGCGCCGACCGTTCGCAGGAGCCCGAAGGACCGCCGCCGCTCGACGGCCGCGGCGGCAAGCGCGTTCGCGATTCCGAGCACGGCGACCGCCACCGCGATCCCTTCGAGCGCGCGCGTGACGGCGAACGTCCGGTCGAAGATCGAGAGCACCTCCCGGCGCAGGTCGGACGTCGTGGTCGCCTCGAGCAGCCAGCGGCCGCGAGCGCGAGCGAGGACGGTGCGGCGGAGCTCCTCGGGAGAGACGCCCGGGCGCGCGAGGAGGCCGAGGTTCGTCACCCGCGAGTCGCCGAAGAGCGACGCGTATAGGGCGCGATCCATGAGAACGGTCCCGCGGTCGTTCGAGAAGTCGCGATAAACGGCGGCGACCCTGAACGGGCGCAAGCCCCGGGGGGTCGAGATCGCGACGCGCGCGCCGCGCCGGACGCCGAACCGCCGCGCGAAGGGCTCCGAGACGAGGACCTCTCCGGCCGCACGCGCCCGACGCGCCACCTCTCCCGGCTCGCGGCCGTCTAAGAGCGGCGAGCCGCCCGCGCGGGCGAGGACGCGGAAGTCGCTCGACGCGAGCGCGAAGGTCCGTCCCTCGCGGTCCGTCGCCTCGCGGACGCGGATGGGGTCGACGGCGTCGACGCCCGGCAGGGACTCGAGAAAGGGAAGGATCTCGGGCGGCAGCTCGCCGACGATTCCGCCGCTCGCTCCGGCCTCCGCCTTCACCCACACGTCCGCCGAGAGCGTCGCTCCGACCCAGGCTCGCACCGTCTCGCGCATCGAGGCGACGGTCGTGATCATCGCGAGCGTGATCCCGAGCGCCATGGCGAGCGCCGTCACCGCGAGGCCGTGGCGCGCGAGCGAACCTTCGAAGAAGCCGGACGCGAGCCGGCCGGCCGGCCCGAAGAGCTTTCTCAGAGGGCGCTTCGTTGCGCGCGCTCCGGCCCGGACGAGGAGCGGTCCCGCGAGCGCGAGCGCCGCGATCACGAAGGCGACCGCCGCGAACCCCGCGAACGGGAAGCCGAAGACGGGCGGCGCGGCGGCGAGGAGGAGCGCGAGCACGAGGGCGACCGACGCCGCCGCGGCGCGCGGAGCGAGGCGCAGCCGCCGGACCGCCTCGGCGGAGCCGGGCCGCATCGCGGGGGACGGAGCGACGCGCGCGGCCTCGCGGGCCGGGAGGAGGGCGGCGACGACGGATGCGCCCGCGCCGGCTCCCGCGGCGAGGAGCGCCGGAATGCCGAAACCGGCGGCGGAGATCCTCGCGTTCGGCACGTAGACGTTCCCGATGGTGCCGGCCACGATCGAGAGCGCGGCGTCGGCGATCGCGTACCCGCCCGCGACGCCGAGGACGACGCCGGCCGTGCCGACCGCGAGGCCTTCGACGAGGAAAGCGGTGAACACCGTCCCGCGCGACGTCCCGAGCGCCGCGAGCGTCGCGATCTCGGGACGCCGGCGAAGAACGGAGATCGACACCGCGTTCGCGACGAGGAACGCTCCGACGATGAGCGTCAGCGACGCGAGGGCGTTCAAATTGAACCGGAACGCGCGGGCCATTCGCTCCGCCGCGAGCGCCTGCCGTCCGGCCGGCTCGACCCGGAGTCCCGCTGGCAGCCGCCGCTCGATCTCGCGGCGGATCGGATCGCGGGATACGTCGGCGTCGAGGACGACGTCGACCCGATCGACGCGGCCGGCCTTCCCGAGGATGCGGCCTGCGGTGAACACGTCGGTCACGAGGACGTCGCCTCCGGCCGCGCGTGCGAGGCCGGAGAGCTCGAGGAGGCCGACGACGGCAACTTCCGACCGCACGCCCCCGGATACGAGGGGGACGCGGGAGCCGATGGTAAGAGCGCGGCGCTTCGAGAGCGGCAGCGGCACGAGAACCGAATCGGGGGCAGTGAGCGCGACTCGCGCCGATCCGGCCGCGGGCGCCGCGAGCCTCATCTCGCGCACTCCGCCCGTTCCGTCGTAGTCGGTCCCGAAGATCGTGACGACCTCTCCCGCTCCGTCTCCGATGACGGCACTCCCGGTGACGAGCGGCGTGAACGCGCCGACGGGCCAGAGGAACCGGAGCCGCTCCATCGCTTCGAGTGGAACCCCCGCCGCGCCGACGATCGTGAAGTCGCTCCGGCCGGCGACGGCGCGCGCGGATTCGCGGAAAGACTCCGTGACGCTCCGGTTCGCGTGCTGGATCGCGGCGATCGCCGCGACTCCGACGGCGACGCCGAGCACCGGCAGGAGGGCGCGCACCGGCCGGCGCAGCGCCGGACCCGTCACGAGCGCGCGGAAGACTAGCCGGAAGGCCTTAATGCCCTCACCCCGACCCTCTCCCGGAGGGAGAGGGAGTGGAGATCCTCCCGTCCACGATCTGCACGATGCGCTCCGCCCGCCGCGCGGCGACTTCGGAGTGGGTCGCGAGGACGAGTGTCACACCGCGCTCCCGCCGCACCTCGTCGAGGAGCGCGAGGACTTCCGCGCCGTGACGGGAGTCGAGGTTTCCGGTCGGTTCGTCGGCGAGGAGAAGCTTCGCGCCCGTGACGAGCGCGCGCGCGATCGCGGCGCGCTGCATTTCGCCGCCGGAGAGCTCGTACGGGTGAGCGGCGCTCCGGTGAGCGAGGTCGACGCGCGCAAGGAGGTCCGCGGCCCGTTCCCGGGCGTCGGCTCGCCCGTCGAGAAGGCGCGGCAGCTCGACGTTCTCCCGCACGGTCAGGTGGGGCAGGAGGTTGAAGAACTGGAAGACGACGCCGACGTCCCGCCTCCGGTAGAGCGTGCGCTCCCGGTCGGTCAAGGCGGCGACGTCGCGGCCGCCGACCCGGATCGATCCGGACGTGGGCGCGTCGATTCCCGCGACGAGGTGGAGGAGCGTCGACTTGCCGCCTCCCGAGGGTCCGACGACCGCGAGGAACTCGCCGGAGGGAATGGTCAGGTCGACGCGGTCGAGGGCGAGGACCGGCTGCGCCCCCGGGTAGGTTTTCGTGACCCGCTCGCAGACGACCGCGGGCGCCGGAGAAGGCGCCGCGCCCGGATCCGCCGAGGACACGCGGGGGAGGATATCGGATACTTGTCGCGCTTGTTGTCCCCCTTCCAGCGCATCTGGCGCCAGCGAGCGCTCGTCGTCGCGCTCGCGCGCCGGGAGCTCCAGGCGCGATATCGCGGGGGGGCGCTCGGTTTTCTCTGGTCCTTCCTGAACCCTCTCCTTCTCCTTCTCGTCTACGCGACCATCTTCCGCGTCGTCTTCACGCCGCGCGCCGACGTCCGCCCGTACGCTCTCTTTCTCTTCGCCGGCGTGCTCTGCTGGGGGTTCGTGTCGGCGGCGCTCGCCGACGCTGCGGAGACGTTCCGCGCGAACGGCCCTCTCCTGCGCAAGACGACCGTGGCGCCGGAAGTCTTTCCCGCCGTCGCCGTCGCCGCCCGCTTCGCGCACCTCGGCCTCGCGCTTCCGGTGCTCGCGGGCGCGGTCGCCGTCGCCGCCGCGCTCGGCGCGGTCCGCGCGGACTCCGCCGTCGCGCAGTTTCCCGTCGTCCTGCTCCTCCTCGCCGCCATGACCGCCGGAGCCGCCCTGGTCGTCTCCGCGCTCTCGGTGCACTTCGGTGACGTGCGGGACCTGCTCGGCAACCTCCTGACGCTCGCGTTTTTTCTCACGCCGGTCCTCTACCCTCTCGACGCCGTGCCCGGCCGGCTGCGTCTGCTGCTGTGGGCGAACCCGTTCACCCCGTTCTTCGCGGCGATCCACGACAGCGTCTTCTACTTCCGCGCCATCGGCGCGGGGACGTGGGCCGGCATGATTTTCTGGACCGTCTTTTCGCTCGCGGCCGGCGGCGCCGTGTTCGAGCGGCTCCGCGACTCGATCGCCGAGGAGGCGTAGTGGAGCCGCTGACGTCGGAGGCGGCCGCGGTCGACGTCCGGTCCGTGACGAAGCTCTATCGCCGGTGGGGGAGGAAGCGCTCCGTCGGGACGCTGAAGTCCGCGCTCCTCTCCGGCCGGCCCGGCCGCGCGGTCGCTCCGGACGGCGCCGTGCCGGCGCTCTCCGACGTGTCGTTCCGGATCGCGCCGGGAGAGGCGGTCGGCATCGTGGGCGCGAACGGCTCGGGCAAGTCCACCCTCCTGAAGCTCCTCGCGGGAATCATCCAGCCGACGTCCGGGTCGGTCGGCGTCCGCGGCCGGCTCGCGGCGCTGCTCGAGCTCGGGGCGGGGTTTCACCCCGAGATCTCGGGCCGCGAGAACATCCAGATCAACGGTCTCCTGCTCGGGCTCACGCGGCGGGAGATCGCAAGCCGCTTCGATCGCATCGTTCGCTTCGCGGAGCTCGAGGAGTTCTTGGACGCGCCCGTCAAGACGTATTCGTCCGGGATGGCGGTGCGGCTCGGGTTCTCGATCGCGGCGCACTGCGACCCCGACGTGCTCCTCGTCGACGAGGTGCTCGCCGTCGGAGACGAGGCGTTCGCGCGGCGCTCTCTCGAGAAGTTCGCTGAGTTCGAGCGGGCGGGCAAGACGCTCCTCTTCGTCTCGCACGACCTCGCGCTCGTCGCCGAGCGCTGCCGGCGGGCGATCTGGCTCGATCACGGACGGATCGCCGCCGACGGCCCCTCCGCGGAAACCGTCGCCCGGTATCGCGAAAGCGTCGCGGAGAGGGAAGCGGTGCGGCGGGGCGCAGCGCCTCCGTCCGACTCGGAGCCTCGCTCCGGCATCGCCCGGCGCGTCGGTTCGGGCGCGGCGACCGTCGACGCCCTCCGGCTCGTGGACGCGGAAGGCCGTCCCGTCGCCCTTCTCGAGTCCGGCGGACCCGCGCGTTTCCTGCTCGACGTGCGCGCTCCGGGCGGGCTCGCGGATTTCGTCTTCGGGATCGCGATCTCGACCGTCTCGGGGGCCCCGGTCTTCGGCTCGAACACGGACATCGACGGCCTCGTGCCGGAGGACTTCCGAGGCGAGGCGACCGTCGTGCTCGAGATCCCCTCCCTCGACCTCGCCGCCGGCGTCTATTCCGTGGACGCCGCGGTGCACGCTCGCGATGGCTCGCCGTACGACTATCGCCGCGACCTCCTTCGCTTCGAGGTCTCCGCGGAGCGGAGCGCGGCCGGCGTGTGGAACCCGCGCCACGCGTGGACGTTCTCCGGCGGCGTCCGGTGGAG
>DASRPJ010000118.1:0-8824 GCA_035646435.1 Thermoanaerobaculia bacterium
TCGGAGCGGTTGATCGTCTCCTCGAAAAGACGGTTCATCTTTTCCTGGATCGCGAACAGGTCCTGCAGCGAGCTCCAGCGGAAACCGCCCATCTCGTCTCCCTGGCGGCGGGCGTGCGCACGCGCCCACCGCCGTCGCCGTGATTAGTTCTTTTCCGTGTCGACGTACTCCGTGTCGATGACTTCGTCTTCCTTCGCGCCCGAGCCGGACGCATCCGCACCGCTCGAGCCGGGGGGCGGCGAACCTCCCCCGGGGCCGGCCGATGCGCTCCCCTTGTAGATCGCCTCCGCGAGCCGGTGGGACACCGCCTGAAGCCTCTCCCCCGCTTCGTTCATCGCGGCGGCCGAAGTCCCCGACTCGAGAGCCTTCTTCGCGTCCGCGAGTGCCGATTCGAACGCAGAAACGTCGGAGGAGTCGAGCTTGTCCCGGTTCTCGTTGAAGGTCTTCTCGGTCGAATAGACGAGGCTGTCGAGCCGGTTTCGCGCCTCGATCTCCTCGCGGCGCCGCCGGTCCTCCTCGGCGTGCGTCTGCGCGTCGCTGACCATCCGGTCGATCTCGTCCTTGTTCAGGCCGGAGGACGACGTGATGGTGATCTTCTGCTCCTTGCCGGTGCCGAGCTCCTTTGCGGAGACGTTCAGGATCCCGTTGGCGTCGATGTCGAACGTGACCTCGATCTGGGGCATGCCGCGCGGCGCGGGGGGGATGCCGATCAGGTGGAAGACGCCGAGGAGCTTGTTGTCCCTCGCCATCTCGCGCTCTCCCTGCAGGACCTTGATCTCGACGGACGTCTGGTTGTCCGCCGCAGTCGAAAAGGTCTCGCTCTTCTTCGTCGGGATCGTCGTGTTGCGCTCGATCAGCTTCGTCATCACGCCGCCGAGCGTCTCGATGCCGAGAGAGAGCGGCGTGACGTCGAGCAGGAGGAGGTCCTTCACGTCGCCGGCGAGGACTCCGCCCTGGATCGCGGCGCCGATCGCGACGACTTCGTCCGGGTTGACGCCCTGGTGCGGCTCCTTGCCGAAGAGCTCCTTCACGAGCTGCTGGATGCGGGGCATCCGCGTCTGACCGCCGACGAGCACGACCTCGTCGATGTCCTTCGGCTCGAGGCCCGCGTCCTTGAGCGCCTGGCGGCAGGGGCCCATCGACCGGTTGATGATGTCCTCGACGAGCTGCTCGAGCTTGGAACGGGTGAGCTTCAGCTGCAGGTGCTTCGGACCGGAAGCGTCGGCCGTGATGAAGGGCAGGTTGACCTCGGTCTCGACGACGTTCGAGAGCTCGATCTTGGCCTTCTCGGCCGCCTCCTTCAGTCGCTGCATCGCCATCGCGTCTTTCGACAGGTCGATGCCCTGGTCCTTCTTGAACTCCGCGAGGATCCAGTCGATCACGCGCTGGTCGATGTTGTCTCCGCCCAGATGGGTATCGCCGTTCGTGGACTTGACCTCGACGATTCCCTCGCCGACTTCGAGGATCGAGATGTCGAAGGTGCCGCCGCCGAAGTCGTAGACGGCGATGGTCTCGTCCTTCTTCTTGTCCAGACCGTAGGCGAGCGCTGCCGCGGTCGGCTCGTTGACGAGCCGCTCGACCGTCAGGCCCGCGATCTGGCCGGCGTCTTTCGTCGCCTGCCGCTGAGAGTCGTTGAAGTAGGCGGGGACCGTGATGACGGCGCGCGTGACCTTCTCACCGAGGTACGCCTCGGCGGCCTCTTTCAGCTTTCCGAGGATCATCGCGGAAATCTCGGGTGGCGAGTACTCCTTGCCGCCGGCCTTCACCCGGACGTCGCCGTTGCCCGCCGGCGCCACGGCGAAGGGGACCATCTTCATCTCCTCGGAGACTTCCTGGTATTTCCGACCCATGAAGCGCTTGATCGAGAAGACGGTATTCGCGGGGTTGGTGATCGCCTGGCGCTTCGCGACCTGGCCGACGAGGCGTTCCCCGCTCTTCGTGAAGGCCACGACGGAGGGCGTCGTCCGGTTGCCCTCGGCGTTGGGAATCACGACCGGATCGCCCCCCTCCATCACCGCGACGCACGAGTTGGTGGTGCCGAGGTCGATCCCGATGATCTTGCTCATATTCACTCCTATCGCTCTGGCTCCAGCGCCAGAGGTGATCTTAGCGAATATATGTCAACTTTCGCCAGATGGTTTCTAAGCCCGTGGCACTCAAATACGGGCGCCGCTACCGCCGCAACTCTCTGAATTTGAGCTACTTGACGACGTGGACGCCGGGAGGGCGGTCCCGGCCGATCGGGGCCGTGGGGGCGGCGCCGGCGGAGGGCCGTGCCTCGGAGACCGGAGCGAGGGTGCCTTCGTGGACGAGGTCGAGGTCGATCTGGCCGGAGGCTCTTCGACCGTAGATCATGAACCTGCCGTCCTCCGGGCGAAGGATGTAGCGGTACGACCGGCCATACGGGTCTTTCAGCGCCTGTTCCGGGACGACCCGCGCGGAGACGAGCTCCCCCGGCGCTCGCGGATAACGCCCCGTCGAGCCGTGGTAGACGCGCACGGCGCGCCCGAGCGTCGTCAACTCCGCGAGCGACCCGGATTTCACGAGGTGGGACATCGGAACGATCTCCCGCGCCGGCCGCAGGAGAAGGTTCGCCGGGTTGCGCGGCATGAGGACGACCGACGCGACCGCGAGGGCGATCACCGGCAGCCACGGCACGAGGGCGAGCGCCGCGAAAGGGAGCCGGGAGCGCGACGTCGCGACGGGCGCGCTCTCCCGCACGTATCCCTCTTCGATCAGGGCGCGGTCGAGGAGGTCGGAGATTCCCTTCAGCACGTCCAGATCCGAGAGGAACGCGCGCTGGCGGATCTCTCCGACGGTGCGCCGACCGTCGATCCACTTCCACGTCTCGGCTTCCCTCTTCGAGACCGTCACCGTTCCCTCCTCGGCGGCGCCGGAGCTCGTGAGCTTCAACGAGCGCGCACCGGCGACGCGACGGAACACCAGCTCGTTCGAGGGGATCTTCTGCTCGGCCGACGGCATCTCGTCGAACGTGCGCGCGGCCTCGAGGAGGATCGACTCGGTGGCCAGCGGAGGAAAGAGCTCGGGGTCGTGATCGACGGTCGCCTGCGGGGCGAACCGGAAGCGCCCGTCCGTCCATCCGAACGCGCTGAAGAGGATCCCGTGGATCTGGATGCGAAATGCCTCGCGCAGGTCCTCCTGGCGAACGGTCTCCTGCCGGAGGAGGAGCCTTCCGAGCCTCTCGGACCCCTTCTTCTGTTTTTCGAGCGCGAGCGAGAGATCGTCCGCGGACAGGCGCCCCGCCTTCACGAGCAGGGTTCCGAGCCGGTTCTCGATCGGGTTCGAGCTCGACTCGACGGAGACGACGTTCCCGCCGACGAACCCGAGCGTGACGGTGTCTTTCGGGCCCTCGACCGTGAGGAGTCCCGTCTTGCGCTGCATCCCGAGCATCTGGAGGATCTCGGTGACCGAAAAGACGCGGAGGTTTCCGTCAAGGCTCACGGGTGTGCCTCCACGCGCCGGCGACCGCCGCCGTCCACAGGAGAAAAGCCACGGCGGCCGCCGCGATCCGGCCGGGCAGCGCGGCCGATCGGGGGGCGAGCGGCCGGAGCTCGAACAATCCGGGAGCGCCGAGCGCGATGCCGAGGGCCAGGAAGAAGAAAACCAGCGTCGCCGCGGCGACGAACGGCTTCTCCTTGAGGAAACGGTGCACGCCGGGCGCGACGAGCGTGGCGGCGAGAACGGCTCCGCGGCGGCGCCAGCGCCGGCGCGCCGTCTCCGTACGGTCCTCTTCGCGCGCCTCCTCCGAGACGGTCTCCGTTCGCCCCTGGAGACGGACGCACCGCCCGCAGTAGATCGCGGGACCCCCGTAACGTTTGCAGAGGCGGCAGAACGCGCGGCCGCAACGGGCGCACTCCGAAGCGAGGCCCCGGCGGGTGCGCAGAGCGGCGAAGACCCAGGCGAGGACGAGAGCGCCCCAGGGTGCGAGACACCAGGGCGAGGTCACGAGCGAGACGAGCTCTGCGCGGGGGTCTACGCTCTCCGCGATCCGTGCCTGGACGCGGCCGCGAGCGCCGGCGACCGGGTACGTCGCCGGGACGACGCGCTCGAGCGGGGGGTTCGAGGACCAGACGTCCACGTCGCGGCTCGAAACCTGGAGCGCGCGCGCCCGCGCGGCCTCCTGTCCCTTGAAGTCGTAGATCTCCGCCCGCGCGACCGAGAGGTTGTAAAAGGACTCCGCCGCGTTCGGCTCGATGCGGGCCGCCTCTTCGTAGTCGCCGATTGCCTCGGTGAAATCGCCCTCGGCGAAACGGACGTTGCCGCGATTCACGAACGCGCGGTTCTCTTTCGGGTTCGCCTGGATCGCCTGGCCGTAGGCGAGGAGGGCGCGCGGGCGATCGCCAGCCCGCTCCGCGTACATGCCGAGGAGCAGCCACGCGTCGCCGTCGGCCGGATTGGCCGTCGCGGTGGCGAGCAGCGAGTCCTCGGTGCTCGCGTCCTCCCGCCGCTCCTCGAGGTCGACCGCCGCCCGATACAGCGGAGCGCGGCGGACGACGTTCTCGTGCGCGAGCCGATCGACGGCGATCGGCAGGACTCCGAGAGAAAAGAGCGCGAGAGCGAGCACGGCCCGCCCCCGAGGCGTCGAGTAAGCGAACGCGAGCACGGACCAGTAGAGGAGGAGCCAGAGGGGCCCGAACGTGAAAAAGACGGGAAGGGCGACGAGAACGACGGCGATCGGCTTCGCCGCCCGGTGGCCGAACGGGCGGCTCGCGAATTCCTGGAGGTCGTGAAAGATGCGCCGGAAATGCCTCAGGAAGAGGCCGAGCACGCACGCGACCGCCGCGGCGGCGACCGAAAGCGCGACGAGGATTCCGAGCCAGGACCCGAACGTCGAGCGTAATTCCGCGCTGGCGAAGATCTTCGCGAGGGCGCCCGGCGTCCGCGCGAGGCCGTCCCCGATCCGGCCGCTGCGCAGCAGAAAGCCGGCCCGGGACGCCGCCGCGTCGAAGCTCGAATCGTCCAGCGCGACCGCGGCGTCGAACGCGGGACCGGCCGTTGCCAGCCGGCCGGCGTCCTCCGCGCGGCGGGCCTCGTAGAGCGCCATGCGCGAGAAGTCCGCCAGCCGCACGATGCCTGCCGCCCTCGCCGCTTTCGTCATCGCGCCGAGCGCCGTCGGGATTGCCGCGGCGTCGCTCTCCTGCAGCGCATTCAGGAGATCGAACCAGTGCGACCGGTAAACGGCCCGCGCCGCCGGGGGCGGGAGCGGCTGTGCGGGTTCCGCGGCCGCGGTGGGGAGCGCGCCGGCGCAGAACAGAAGGACGGCCAGAGGCGCGACGGACGACGCGAAGCGAAGGGAGCGGGTCACCCGGCTGCCTCGTTTCTTCGGTCCGGTCTATTTCGTCGGGGCGCGGCCGACCTCAACGTACGCCAGCCGGAGCTCGTAGAGAGCCCGCGAGAGCAGGTCCGTCTCTTCGAAGGAGAGATTGCCCCGCGTCTTCTGCTCGAGAACGCCGAGCCAGTCGATCATCTGCCGGGCAATCGCAAGGTCGCGGTGTCTCCCCCCCGTCGCCGGATCGGCGAGGAGGCCGAGCGCCGAATAGGCGGTCGTCGCGAGAGAGCTCACGATCCGCGCGAACTCGCTCGCTCCCGCCGACGGCGCGGAACTCTCCTCATGCGGCGGAGGCGGAGAGCCTTCGGCCTCGCCTTCGATCGATTCGGGTGCGTCGGTGGGGGGCGGCTCGGACACCGGGAGCGCCGCGGCCGGCTCACGCGGCGACGGCGCCGGAGCCTCCTCGGGCTCGAAGCCGGGACGCAGCTCTCCCTCCGGCGTGAACATCCTCCGGTCCACGACCCGGATGGGCTTCTCCTCTCGCTCGACCATGGTGTGCTCGGATTTTAGCTCGCTATGATGCCGGCGTGGCGGAGGAGCTTTCGCGACTCGTCTCGCTCGTCGAAAAACTTCGCCGCGACTGCCCGTGGGACCGGGAGCAGACCCCGGAAACGCTGCGGACGTACCTGCTCGAGGAGTGTCACGAGGTCCTGGACGCCATCGACGCGCAGGATCCGGAATCCCTGGCCGACGAGCTCGGGGACCTGCTGTTCCAGATCCTGTTTCTTTCTCGAATCGGGGAGGAGCGGGGCTGGTTCGACATCGCCGGCGTCGCGGAGCGGATCGGTCGGAAGATGACGGAGCGTCACCCGCACGTGTTCGGCGGGCCGAGTGCGGCCGACGCCGCGGCGGTCAAGCAGGGCTGGGAGCGGCGCAAGCAGCAGGCTTCGGGCGCGGCGGACCCTCTCGGCTCGATTCCCCGCTCTCTGCCGGCGCTCGCCTCCGCCTACCGGATGACCTCGCGGGCCGCCGACCTCGGCTTCGACTGGGAACGCGACTCCGACGTGGCGGCGAAGATCGAAGAGGAGCTCGCCGAATGGCGGGCGGCGGCGCAAGTCGAGGATCGGATCGCCGAAGAGCACGAGATCGGCGACCTTCTCTTTTCGATCGTCAACCTCGCGCGTCGCCGCGGCGTGGACCCGGAGGCCGCTCTGCGGAAAACGCAGGGACGATTCCGGAGGCGGTTCGCGCGGGTCGCCGACCTCGCGCGGGAGTCGGGACGCGAGGTGGGAGACGTCGGGGCGGCGGAGCTCGACTCATTCTGGGAGGACGCGAAGGCGGAGGAGAGGGGTTCGCCGGAGAAAAGGTAAGGGTCGCTATTCGAGGAGAGTCTTCACCCGGACGAGGGTCACGCCTTTCTCCTCGAGCTTCGGAAGCTCTCTCTCGAGCATCGCCATGGTCTCCGGGTACGGGTGTCCGATCGCGATCGCGGTCCCGTCCTTGCGAGCCCTCTCGAGGAGCTCGCGAAAAGACCGGTCGATCGCGGCCGCGCTCGGAACGGAGTCGAGGAAGACCCGGCGGGACACCGCGGGGAGAGAGATTTCCTCCGCGACCCGACGCGCCACCGACGCTTCCGTCGTCCGACTGTCGAGCAGGAACAGCCCGCGATCGGCGAGCACTCGCACGACCGCCCGCATCACACGGGGATCGGCCGTCGCGGCGGAGCCCATGTGGTTGTTGACGCCGACCGCTCCCGGCACGGACTCCAGGTCCTCCGCCACGATCTGCGCGATCCTCTCGTCGCTGTCGGATCGCAGGACGACTCCCGGCCCCGGCTTGACGCCGGGGTAGCCGTCCGGCTCCATCGGGAGGTGGAGAAGCACCTCCTTGCCGGACCGCGCGAGGTGCCGGGCCGCCGCCGCGCTGTCGGCGAGCCCGGGCAGAACGGCGCCGGCGACCGCGTAGCGCCACGCGGCGATCCGCTCGAGCGCCCCGCGGTCGTTGCCGAGGTCGTCGATCACGATGGCGATCCGCGCGTTCCCGGCAGAGGCGCGCGGAGAGGGCTCGCGCGCGCGCGCCGGCGCGGGGACCGCGGTCGGTCGCGGCTTCCGGGCGGACGGGCGCGGGCGCGCCGGTCGGGCGGGCTCGGTCGCGGGAGGCTCTGCGACCGGCCGGGTCTTGACGTAGAGCGCGACTCCCAGGGCGAGCGAAAGGAGCGCGAAGAAAACGGTCGCGGGGGAAATCCGGCGGGGGGAGTCCGACAAAAACGGAGCCGGCTACGCCGCCTGACGGACCGCCGCGCGGCGCGCGACCTCGAGCCCGCGCTCGAGGATGGGGTCGCGACCTTCCGAGTCGCCGGGGATCGTGATGACCCGTTCGTCGGGCGGGAGCCCCTTGCCGCCGAGCATCGTGCCGGAGGGGGACTGGTATCGGCCGACGGTCATGAAGAGGCTTCCCCCGGACCCCGTCGGGACGAGCCTCTGGACGATGGCCATGCCCGCCGTCGTCTCGCCCACCGTGGTCGCGCCCGCGCGATCCCGCAGCGCCGCCGCGAAGACTTCCGCCGGACCGCCGGTCGCGTCGTTGGTCAGCACGACGGTTCGACCCCTCCACACCCGGTCGCCGAGGGCCTCGACCGGCTTCAACGGGACCTTCCGCGTGATGAGCTTCGCCACGGGCCCTTTTCCGACGAAGAGAGACGCCGCGGGGCCGACGTCGGCGAACTCGCCGCCCACGGATCCGCGGACGTCTAAGATCAGGCGGTCGATCGATCGGCGGCCCGCTTCGGCGATGGCCCGGGACAGCGCTTCGGCGGTCGAAGGCGTGAAGCCGGGCACGCGGACGATCGCGACGTCCTTCTCCCAGCGCGTCTCGACCGCGGGCGGATCGAACCGGTCGCGGCGGAGCCGGACGGTGATCTTCTTTTCTTCGATGACCCGGAAGAGGCCGACTTCGACCGTCGTCCCCTCGGGCCCTTCCAAGGCCGACCGGATCCTCCAGAGCGGCGCCGTCCGGAGGTTCTTCCCGTCCACTGCGTGGATCAGGTCGCCGGACTGAACGCCCTGCTTCTCCGCGGGCGAGCCGGGCAGCGGGGCGACGACGTAGGGGAATCCCCCGCGCCGGGCGACGACGATGCCGGGACCGAGGGCCCCGGACGCCTGCTGCGCGCGGTACGCGGACATCGAGGCGGCCGGGACGTAGTACGAAAACGGGTCGAGCGCGTCGGTCATCCCGTCGTAGGCGCCCTCGAGGAGGGCCTTCGAATCCGCCGGATCGACGTAGTTCGACCGCGTGAGCGCGAAGACTTCCGAGAACACCGAGAGAGCCCGCGTCGCGGGGTCCCTTCCCACTCCCGAATCGATGGCCCGCAGGGAGGCGATGGCGGCGACCGAGACGACGAGGAAGAGGACGCGCGAGCGGTTGGACTTCATCGCGGGGATGGTAACACCGGGATCCGGGGGGTTGTTCCTCGCTTCAAACCCCAGATCCTTCGCTTCGCTCAGGATGACCGCGCTTCGCGCTTCAAACCAGCAG
>DASRPJ010000119.1:0-4386 GCA_035646435.1 Thermoanaerobaculia bacterium
CGATGGCTACCCTGCATCCTTCGGCGGTCCTGCGCGCCGAGGACGCCGCGGGACAGGAACGGCTGTACGGAATGCTCGTCGCCGACCTCTCGCTCGTCGCGCGCACGGTCGCAACGGAGCCCGCGAGGATCGGCATGTGACGGCGCCGCCGGCGCGCCCGCCCGGCCCGAAAGGGTCGCCCGTCCTCGGAAGCCTTCCCGACTTCGCGCGCGACATCCTCGGTTATATGACTCACTGCGCGAAGGAGTACGGCGACATCGTTTACCTCCGCCTCGCGGGCTGGGAGGTCTTCCAGCTCAACCATCCCGACCTGATCGACGTGGTCCTGCGCGAGAAGCGGGAGAACTTCGTCAAGCACCGATTTTTCTGGCGCCACGTGACGGCAATCTTCGGGAACGGCCTCTTGACGAGCGAGGGAGACTTCTGGCTCCGACAGCGCCGCCTCGCGGCGCCCGCGTTCCACCCCGACCGGATCGCCGCGTACGGCGACGTGATGGTGCGATACGCGGAGAGGCTCGCGGACGGATGGCAGGACGGCGAAGTTCGAGACATCCACCGCGAAATGATGAAGGTGACGATGGAAATCGTCTCGAAAGCGCTCTTCGACGCGGACGTCGAGCGGGACGTGGAGGAAGTCGGCGACGCGTTCGAAGTCGTCCTGAAGGAGATCGGGGTCCGGTTCCGCCGCCCGTTCCGGATCTCCGACGCGCTTCCGACGCCGGGCAACCTCCGCTACCGGCGAGGGGTCGCGATCGTGAACCGGGTGATCAACCGGATCGTCGCGGAGCGGCGCGCTCGACCCGCGGACCGCGGCGACCTCCTCTCGACGCTCATGAGCGCGCGGGACGACGACGGGGCCGCGATGTCGGACGCGCAGCTGCGCGACGAGCTCGTGACCCTGTTCCTCGCGGGCCACGAGACGACGGCGATCGTGCTCTCCTGGACGTGGCACCTGCTCGCCCAGCACCCGCTCGTGAGGGACCGGCTCGTCGCGGAGCTCTTCGACGAGCTCGAGCGGCGCCCGGCAGGCGTCGCAGACCTGCCGCGCCTTCCCT
The DNA here is from genome assembly GCA_035646435.1 of Thermoanaerobaculia bacterium. GTDB lineage: Bacteria > Acidobacteriota > Thermoanaerobaculia > UBA5066 > Gp7-AA6 > Gp7-AA6. The sequence continues at coordinate 1,056 of DASRPJ010000119.1, forward strand.
ACGTCGACGCCGTCCTGAAGGAGTCGATCCGTCTCTATCCACCCGCCTACGTCCTCGGGAGGGAGGCGGTTGCCGACTGCGAGATCGGCGGCTGGCAGATTCCCGCCGGCGCGACGCTCTACATGAGCCCCTGGGTCCTCCACCGGGACGCGCGATGGTTCGCGAGCCCGGAGAAGTTCCTCCCGGAGCGTTGGCTCGACGGGCTCGCGTCGCGGCTGCCGCGCTTCGTCTACTTTCCGTTCGGCGGCGGCCCGCGAGTCTGCATCGGAGACCGGTTCGCGACGATGGAAGCCGCGCTCATCCTCGCGACGCTCGCGCGCCGCTTCCGCTTCGAGCGCACCTCCGAAGCGGAGATCGTCCCGCTTCCTTCGATCACGCTTCGTCCCCAGGGGGGCGTGCCGCTCAAGCTCGTGCGGCGTCAGCCGCAGTCGCCGTTGCCCGCGCAGGACGCGGAGGGCGACCTGCGCGAAACGCCCTCGGCCGGCTAGCCGGGCTCCCGCAGCCACGCGGCGAGTCCCGCGAGGTCGCGCAGCTCGACGTCGGGCGCCGGGCCGTCGGGGCGCGGCTCCCCTTTTCGGTTGATCCATGCGACGGGAATCCCGAGCGCGGTCGCGGGGACGACGTCGTGAAACCAGCTCTGGGCCGCGTGGAGCCAGCGCGCCCGGCCGATGCGGCGCCGCGCTTCCAGGAAGTGTCCGGAAGCCGGCTTGTAGGAGTGAACCTGCTCCGCGGTAACGACGATCTCGAAAGGCGTCTGGAGATGCCCCCGAGTCTCTGCGAGCAGGTCGTCGTCCACGTTGGACAGGATGCCGAGCCGCAATCCGATCGCAGCGAGCGCTGCGAGTGCGGGATTGGTGTCCGAAAACGGGAGCCAGCCCGGGAGCGACTCGGCCAGTAACGAAGTCCGCCCGTCGGGGAGCGGCCAGTCGAGCCGCCTCGCGACGCGCTTCGCGGTCTCCGCGAGGACGTCGCGGTAGGGCCGGTAACCGGCGGCCTCCACTTCCGGTTCGACGTCGTGGTACGCGTCGACCAACCGGGTTCTGTCCAGGCTCACTCCATCCGCGGCCGCTTCACGCGCGAAGGCGGAGACGATTCCATCCTCCCAGTCCACGAGCGTGCCGTAGCAGTCGAACGTGACGACGTCGAACCGGCGGCTCACGGACGCCAGCCGGCGAGAAAGAGACCTGCCCAGACCTTCGGGTCGACGAGAACGCCCGCGCCTTCCTTCTCGCGGGTCCAGTCGGCGAGCCCCGCGAGGGGAACGACGTGCACGCGGATCTCTTCACGCTCCCGCTCACCCTGCTCGCCCGTGCGTCGGACGCCGCGCGCCGAATAGAAGCCGACGATCTCCGACGACATGCCGGCCGAGCCGGGGCCGCGCCCGAGAAGCCCGAGAGCTCCCGCCTCCCACCCCGTCTCCTCGAGGAGCTCGCGGCGCGCCGCGCTCTCGCTCTCCTCCGGGCCCTCGTCACCCACGAGGCCCGCGGGAAGGCAAATCACGGAAGCGTCCACCGCCGGCCGGAACTCCTCGACGAGCACGATGCGATCGTCGGCGGTAAGTGCGACGACCATCACGGACTCCTTCGCGACGCGGTGCTCGACGTATTCCCATCCCCGCCGCCGCCGGAGCTGCAGGTGCTCGCCTTCATGGAGAACTTCGCTCTTCATGAGCAACAGGTTACGCCTCGGTCCCTTCTTACTGGCACGGGCCTTGCCCCGACGTCGGATGGAGGAATCTATGGGATCCCCTTCCCCCGCGCGCCGGCACAAACCGGCGGAGACCTCTCCGAAAGACGCTCCGCGGAAGCGCCGCCGACCGGTCGCCGCGCTCAAGCACTTCGGCGGGCAGGCGTCGCGGGGGACGCTCAAGGTCCTTGCCGTCATCGTCGGGCTAATCCTTCTCGTCATCATCGCGTCTTTCTTCGTGGACGAGCCGATGCGCAAGCAGATGGAAAAGCGGATGAACGAGAGCCTCACCGGATACACGGCGCGCATCGGTGACCTCGACTTCAACCTCTTCGGCTTTTCGGTCACGCTTCAGGGCGTCTCGATCGTCCAGGATGCTCACCCCACTCCGCCGGTGGCCCTGATTCCGCGGCTGCGGGCGAGCGTGCAGTGGACGGAGCTTCTGACGTTCCACCTCGTCGCCGACTTCCAGATCGACCAGCCGCAGATCTACGTCAACCGCGCTCAGCTGCAGAAGGAAGATCGCGACCCCGTCCCGGTTCACAAGAAGGGGTGGCAGGAGGCCGCCGAGGCCATCTACCCGCTCAAGATCAACCTGCTCCAGGTGAACGACGCCTCGTTCACGTACATCGACGCCGACCCGAAGCGCCCGTTGAAAGTGACGCACGCGTTTCTCCGGGCGAACAACATCCGGAACATCCGCTCGGCGGAGCGCGTCTACCCCTCGCCGATCCACGCCGAAGCGATCGTGTTCGACAGCGGACGCGCCGAGATCGACGGCCACGCGAACTTCCTCGCCCAGCCGCATCCCGGAGTCAACAGCCTCTTCACGCTGGAACAGGTTCCGCTCGACTATTTCCGCCCGATGCTCTCCCGCGCGAATCTCTCGGTCCGCAACGGCTTCCTGACGTCGCACGGACGCGTCGAGTACGCGCCGAAGTTCAAGGTCGCTCACGTCGAGGACCTCATCATCGACCGCGTGCGGCTCGACTACATCCATACGCCTCGCACCGCGGCCGCCGAGGAGCGGCGGGCGGAAAAGGTGCAGAAGGCGGTCCGGAAGGCGAGCGACGAGCCGGGCCTCGTCGTTCGACTCGACAAGTTTCACCTCAAGGACAGCAACGTCGGGTTCATCAACCGCGCGAAGAAGCCGGACTACCGCCTCTTCCTGTCCGGGACGAACCTCCACGTCACGAACCTGTCGAACCAGTCCCGCCAGGGACGCGCGAAGGCGACGCTGAACGGGCGGTTCATGGGCAGCGGCCGGGCGAATGCGACCGCCTCCTTCGCGACGCAGAAAGACGGCGCGGACTTCGACCTGGACGCGAAGATCGAGGGAACGCAGGCGGCGACCATGAACGACGTCTGGCGGGCCTACGGCAAGTTCGACGTGACGGGGGGAACTTTCTCCCTCTACAGCCAGCTGCGGGTCAAGGACAAGCGGATCGACGGCTACCTCAAGCCCCTCTTCGCGGACCTGAACGTCTACGACCCGAAGCAGGACGCCAAGAAGAGCTTCTTCAAGAAGGTCTACGAAAAAGTCGTCGAAGAAGTGGGGGACCTGCTCGAGAACGAGAAGCGGGACGAGGTCGTGACGGTCGCGCGGATATCCGGCTCGACGAGCGACCCCAACTCGAGCACGTTT
>DASRPJ010000120.1:0-4418 GCA_035646435.1 Thermoanaerobaculia bacterium
CCCGCGCGCCGCGAGCGCATCCAGGTTCGGCGTGGAAGCGGCCTTGCCGCCGTAGCAGCCGAGCGAGTCCGCGCGCGTGGTGTCGAGCGTGAGGAGGACGATCGACGGAGGTCCCGCCGTCTGACCGGGGACTGCCACGCCGCCGACCGCGGCGGCGAAGAGCGCGATGGCGAAGGTGCGCGCGATCATCCGGCTCATTCTCCCCAAAAAGGAGGCGGGCCCTTTCGGGCCCGCCGACCGGACAGTCTGAAATCGGGAACTAGTCCCCGAAGAGCCCCACCTCGTCGAACCGAACCGTGCCGCTCGTGCGCAGGTCCGTCGGCGCGAACCCGACTAGCTTGACGCGGACCTGGGCCACGCCCGGCGGGATCGTCACCGGCTGCTCGAGCTTCGCGAACCCGGCGGTCGTCAGCGGCGCCGTGATCAGGTTGACCGTCTGCAGGACGTTGCCCGCCGCGCCCAGATAGACCAGGCCGGCCGTCGGCGCGGAAGAGGCATTGGCCGAGCTGACCGACACCAGGAAGCTCAGAGCTTCGCCCGGTGTGACCACGATCGCGTCGCTCGTCCACGAGGGAGAGCCCGAGGTGGCCGCGTTGCCGCCGTTACCCGTCGCGCCGGCGCTCTTCGCGCCGTCGCTGCCGCCGTCGCTCCACGTCGTGCTGCCGGCTCCGGTCGAAGATCCCGACCACGCCGCCGGGCCCGGGACGGACGCGCTCATCGAAGACGCGCCTTGCGAAGAACCGCCCCCCTGCTCGAACGAAGCGTTCTTCACCTTGTTGCCCTGGACGGTGATGTTCAGCGTGGAGGAGTTGTTGGTCTCGCTCGATTCGGTCACCGTCTGACCCGCGTCCGCCGTGACGCGAATCGTGTGCGGGCCCTTCTGCGAGCGGGTGTCCCACTGGACCGATACCTGCTGCGAGCCGCCCGCGGGAATCGACGGGGTCGCCACTGATCCCAGGATCGTCGTGTTGTCGAGCCGGAACTCGGTCGTGGACGCCTGAGCCGATGCGTTGCCGGTGTTGGAGACGGTCGCCCGGATCGTGACCTTGTCTCCCTCCCGGACGTTCCTGTTGTTGTTGACCGTGATGTTCGAGACCACGAGGTCCGGCAGCAACGGAGCCGTGACCGTGACCGCAACGGTGGCCGTGTCGCAGAGCGGAGGAGTCCCGTCGTCGCAGACCGTGTAGCCGAAGCTGTCGTTGCCGACGAAGCCGGAGTCGGGCGTGTAGGTCACGGTGCCGTTGCCGTTGTTGACCGCCGAGCCGTGGGGCGGGTCGGTCACGCTAGTCACCGTCAGTGGGTCTCCGTTGGGGTCGGAGTCGTTGGTCACGACGTTGACCGTGACCGGTGTGTTCCGGGGAGTCGAAGCTGAATCGTCCTCCGCCACCGGCGGGCAGTTGGCTTCCTCGAGAAGTCCGGTGACCGCGACGTCGTCGATCCCCCACCCGGTGCCCTGGATGCCGCCCCCGAGGGCCTGGAACGTGCCGCCGAGGCGGAAGCGGATCAGGGCATTGAGCAAGTGCGGCGTCGAGAACAGGGTCTGGATCGCCGCGCCCAGGTTGACCTGAACGGGGTTCGCGGTCATCGCCTCGAGCCGGCCGTTGGGACCGATCCGCGGATCGCCCGGCGTCGCGGGGTTGCTCGTGCCGACCCAGGCGGGCCGACCGCGCAGCGGGTTCGTGTTCGCCGACGCATCGGCGTCGACTACGCCGTTGTACCCGCCGGTGGTGATGAAGTTGCCGATGTCGACCCAGTTGGTCCCTCCGTCGGCGGAGATCTCGATCGCCGAGCCGCTCTGGAACGACGTGGCGAGCGTCGCCGCGGGGAAGCGAGCGAAATCGAAGTTGTGCTTGAACGAGAGCTGGCTCGTCGCGCTCAGATCGAGCGGCGGCAGGACCAGACGGTGGTCGATCGGCGTGAGGGTGGGATTCCCCGGCTGATCGTCCAGCGCCTGCCAGACCGTGCTCGCGCTGCTCGCCGACGAGTCGGGAGAGAAGCGCCGCCAGCTCGACGGCGGGGGATCCGTTCGCGTGCTCTGCGTCTGGTAGCCGGCGACGACGGTCTCGATGTTGTCCGAGAAGGATCCCGTCGGCTGCGGCGGGCACGGCGCCTCCACGGTGACGGTCACGGTGGCGTTCGCCGAGTCCCTTCCGTCGCTGATGGTGTAGATGAAGCTGTCCGGGGGCGGGCTGAAGAAGCCGGCCGGCGGCGTATACCGGATGAAGTCGTCGGCGGTGTTGCTGGCCGTGCCGTTGTCGTCGATGGCGGCCGTGCCGCCACGCGCCGTCGGCGACTGGACGCTGGTGATCGCCAGCGCGTCGCCGTCGGGATCGGTGTCGTTCGCGAGCACGTCGATCGCGACCGGCGTGTTCTGCGGCGTCGAGGCGGAGTCGTCGACCGCGTCGGGCGGGTTGTTCCGGGACGAGACGGTGATCCGCACGGTCGCCGTGTCGAAGTGGCCGTGTCCGTCTCCGATCGAATACGTGAACGTGTCGTCCGGCGGGCTCAGGAACCCGGAAGGCGGGCTGTAGTCGATGAAGTCGTCGCCGGTGTTGCCCGGCGTCCCGTTGGCGTTGACCGTTGCCGTCCCGCCCTGTGCCGTCGGTGATTGCACCGCGGTGATCGCCAGCGTGTCGCCCTCCGGATCGCTGTCATTGGCGAGCACCGCCACCGCGACCGGCGTGTTCCGAAGAGTGGAAGCGGCGTCGTCGACGGCGTCCGGCGCCAGGTTCACCCCGCAAGACTGCGCATCGGGGACGTGGAGCTCGAAGTTCGTGAGCTGGGCGCGGTCGAACCAGAAGCCGCGCAGGTGGGTGCCCGAGTCGGTCCCGTAGTTGATTCCGATCCGGACCACGTCGCCGGCGATCGCGGCCGACCCGAGGGCCGTCGCGCTGAAGTTGCTCGCCGCCCAGCCGGCCGCGGTTCCGAACCCCGCGTGCGTTCCGGCCCAGCCGGGCTGGCCCTGCGTATCGCACGTGCCGTTGGCCGCTCCGTTGGGCACGTTGTACGCACGGCCGCCGTCGGGGCTCACCACCGTGCGGTCGCCGCTCGAGTAATCGACGATGCCGACGTTCGCCCGGTCGTACCAGGTGCCGGTGCCGCCGTCGCCCTCGGTCTCGAACTGGTTGGAGAGCGAGAGGGTCGAGGTCGCCGTCAGCCGAACGAGGGGAGACCGGATCTGGTCGCACTGGCTGGGGAGATTCGAGGAGGACGCGACGAACGCCGCGCTGCCGCCCGCGCCTCCGGGCGGGTTGGCCGTGGTGCGGTTGAAGGTCCCGAGGACCACCTGCCAGCTCTCGAGGTTCGACTCGAAGTCGAACACCTTCGAGGCCTGAGGCTGGAAGTCCCCCTCGGCGATGCCCGGGAAGCGCAGAGTGAATTTTCGCGTAACGCCCTGGGCCGCCAGCTGGTCGCTGGTCAGCTCCACGACGAACTCGACGTCGTCCTGGAAAGCGGCGCCGAAGGCCGTGAAGTCGAACGAGCCCGAGGCGGTGGCGCACGACGCGAGCGTGGCCGCCACCGGCGCCGGGAAGCTGGTCGTCACCGTCATCCCGGGATGGGAGGTCGGCTCGACACCCACGATGCGGACGTTGGTCTGGGTGGCGGAGCCGATGTTGAAGACCGGGAATTCCACGCGGGCGTTCTCGCAGTTGTCCAGGAAGATGTCGCCGTCGCCGGAGAGCATCGTCAGCGCCGCGCTCGACTCGTTCACGCTGAGGTTCGAGCCGGAGACAGGGGTCGCCGTCGTGCAGGCGCTCATGACTCCGGTGCACGTGTTCGCCGGGCCGTTGGAGCCGCCGAGCGGAAGAACCGTGAAGTAGTACTCGAAGTCGTTCTGCAGCTCCTCGGCCAGGAACTCGCAGTTTCCGCCCGCGCAATCGCCGGCCTGGACCTGTCCGATCCGGGTCTTGCCGAAGTCGCACTGAAAGACGCCCTCGGTCCGGAAGACGTCGTATGAGAGCGCGTTCGGGACGGTCGACCAGGTCAACCGGACCGCCCGGTCGAGCGGGGTGGCGGTGACGATCGGCGCCGCCGTCGGCGCCCCGCCGCATCCCGAGTTCTGCACCACCGGAAAAGCAGCGCAGTCGATGTCGCGCCGGTCGTAGGCGGCGTGAATGGCCTTCATGTGGGGTGTGCCGTCCGTGAGGTTCCCGTTGTCGTCGTCGGCGGCAAGCTGGTTCAGATAGCCGCCGTCCGCGATGCAGCCGGCAGTGCCATCCGTCCGACATTCGAACCAGCGCCCCACCGGCCCCGCCCCGAGGTAGAAGAGTCGGGTGGCGAGCTCGTAGGCTGTCTGGACGTCGATCGTCGGCGGCGCGCCGCCGGCACACTGACCGCCCTCGACCGGGCCGTTGTGCAGCGGCGTGTCCACCCACCCCCCCGGGACGCCGTGACACCGCAGGTCCCGGCGGGCCATG
>DASRPJ010000121.1:0-3221 GCA_035646435.1 Thermoanaerobaculia bacterium
AACGCCTCCAAGTCTTCGGCGTCCTCGGCCAGAGCCCGCTTCACGGCATCGTTGACCATGTCCGATATCGACCTGTCGGAGGCCGCCGCCGTCAGCCGCAAAGCCCGATGAATCTCCGGCTCGAAATAGATGGTCGCCCGCTTACCGCTCGCCATAGCCGCATGTTAGCGCTTTGACGTCAAAACGTCAAACGGCCGCCGTTTATCTTCCCCGCTTCGCCACCGCGATGCGGGCTTCCGCGAGCTCGAGCTTCGACCGGACCTCGTCCAGGGTTTCGCGGCCGACGGACTTGAGCTCCTCCTCCGCGGCGGCACGCTCGCGCTCGGCGGCGGAGACGTCGACTTCGGCAGGCTCCTCGGCCCGGTCGGCGAGCACGGTGACGGTGTCGTTGGCGATCTCCGCGAAGCCGGCGGAGATCGCGAGCGCGCGCTCGACGCCGCCGTTCCGGTAGGCGAGCACTCCCGTCTTCAGCACGGTGATGAGCGGGGTGTGGCCCGGCAGGATCCCGAGGTACCCCATCTCGCCGGGCAGCTCGACTTCGTCGGCCTCGGACTCGACGACGGTCTTGATCGGCGTGACGACTCGCAGCTTCAGCTTCATTGTGTCTCCTAGAACGTGCTCTGGATGACGCCGCCGTCCACCTGGATCGTCGCGCCGGTGATGTAACTCGCCCGCTCGCTCGCGAGGAACGCGACGACGTCGCCGATCTCCTCGGGCCGGCCGTGCCGCCGGATCGGGATCGTCGCGGCGACCCGCGCGGCGTACGCGTCGGTCGAGATCCCCTCCTCCTTCGAGCGGATCTCGTTCAAGTGTTTCTGCCGGTCGGTCAGGATGTGCCCCGGCAACACCGCGTTGATGAGGACGCCGTCCCCCGAGAACTCGTTCGACATCGTCTTCGTGAGCGCCGACAGGCCGGCCCGCAGAGTGCTCGACACCGTCAGGAGCGGGATCGGCTGCTTTGCGACGAGCGACGTCAGGTGGACGATCCTTCCCCAGCGGCGCTCGCGCATGGAGGGAAGGACGAGCCGCGACAACCGGACGACGTTGAAGAGGACCGTCTCGATCCCCTCGCGCCACTGGGCTTCCGTGAGGTCGAGGAAGCGCGCGGCCGGCGGTCCTCCGCTGTTCGTCACGAGGATGTCGACGGGGCCGAAGCGCTCCACGGTCGCGGCGTGCCAGGCGTCCAGGTCCTCCTCCTTCGACACGTCGCAGCGCGCGCCGAAGACCTGCGTGATCGGCGCCGCGGCCGCCATCTCCTCGCGGGCGGCCTCGATCTCGTCCGCGGTGCGCGCGCAGATCGAGACGCGGCACCCCTCGGCGAGGAGCGACGTCGCCACCGCCCGACCGATGCCCTTGCTGGAGGCCGCGACCATCGCGACGCGGCCGGCGATTCCGAAGTCCATGGCGCGCGGATTATGCCGTTTTTCCGGAACCCGCCGTCCGAATCGCGTTACTTGCCGGGAGTCCGGCGCTGTTCAAAGAGCCACGGAACGAGCTCGCGCTCCTTCACGACGAGCCAGGCGAGCCCGTGCTCTTCGCCCGCGTACTCGGTGTACCGAACCGTTCCGCCCGCATCTTTCGCCGCGGCGACGAGACGGCGCACTCCTTCGACCGGGACGACCTCGTCCTTCTCGCCGTGGAAGAACCACGTCGGGACGGTTGCGAGGCTCGCCGCCCGGGCCGGGTCGCCGCTCGCGGCGATGACGACGGCGGCTGCGAACAGCTTCGGCCGCGCCGCGACGAGGTCGAGCAACCCATAGCCGCCGAGCGACTGTCCCACGATGTAGATCCGCATCGGGTCGATCCGATAGCGGCCGCGCACGGTCTCGAGAATCGCAGCCGTCGTCCCGGGATCGTGCTCCGACGCCGTCTGCGGCGCGAGGACGAACGCGGGAAACTCCTTTTCGGCGTCGGCGAAGAGGTGCACGAGCATCCCGTTGCCGTCGAGAAGGTGGCGCTCGTTGTCGCGCCCGCGGCCGGCGCCGCCGTGGAGGAAGAGGACGAGGGGGAGCGCGGTCTTGCCGTCGTAGGGGGCGGGGACGAAGAGGCGGTAGTGCGCGCCCCGGAGCGTGCGGCGCAGGAGCCGCTCTTTCCCCGATTCGGGCGATCGCGCGCCGGCCGCCGACGCCGCGAGCAGGCCGGCGACGAGGAAGACGAGGAAGACGGCGCGCGGCAGGGCGGACATCGCGGGGTCCGCTACTCCTCGACCTCGGCGAGCCCGCGGTTCGCCGGGCCGTTCACGACGTGGCCGTCGCGGTGGTACCGCGACCCGTGGCACGGGCAGTCCCACGTCTTCTCGCCCGGGTTCCAGTCGACGACGCAGCCTAAGTGCGGGCAGATCGCCGAGCGCTCGTGGAGCGCGCCGTCTTCGTCGCGGTAGACGGCCACCTTCGTCAGGCCCCGTCGCACGATCGCGCCCGTTCCGCGCTTGATGTTCCCGGTCGACTCCACCTCGCCGCCGGTCACGAGGTCGCCGTACTGGGCGGCGACGTTCAGGTTCTCCTCCGCGAACTCCTTCGCGGCGCCGAGCGTCACGCGGGACGGGTCGTACGTTTTCGCCCACGCGTTCTCGCGCCCGGCAATCAAGTCCGTCAGCAGCATCCCCGAGATCGTCCCGTACGTCATGCCCGTGCCGCTGAATCCGGTGGCGACGAAGATGCTCGCCTTGTCCATCGGGTTCGGGCCGATGTACGCGAGGCCGTCCACGGGCTCGAGCACCTGTCCGGACCACTCGTAATCCACCTTGCCCGCGGCCGGGAAGCGCTCCCGCATCCACGTCTCGAGGCGGCGCCAACGGTTTCCCATGTCGGTCGCCTGTCCCGTCTTGTGGTCTTCCCCGCCCACGATCAGGAGGTCATGCCCGTCGTCCACCGGCTGCAGCCGCACGTAGTGGTACGGATCGCTGGTGTCCCACAGGAGGAGTCGCGGGACCGACCCGCGCGCCACGCGCGCCCCGACGACGTACGTGCGGTAGGGAGCCTGCTTCGTGTGGATCACGACGCGGTCGTTGACGGGCGAGTTCGTCGCGACCACGACGGCGCGGGCGCGAATGATGGCGCCGCCGGTCGTCCTGACGAAAGCGCTCGTGTCCGAATCGCCCTCGATCTCGCCCGCATGGGTCTCTCGGTAGATGCGCCCGCCGTTCGCCTCGATCGCGCGGGCGAGCCCCTTGACGTACTCGAGGACGTGGAACTGCCCCTGCCGCGGAAAGCGCAGGGCGG
>DASRPJ010000122.1:0-2402 GCA_035646435.1 Thermoanaerobaculia bacterium
CGTCGGCGAGACGAAGCCGATGTTGTGGCAGCCGCGGCGCTCGAGCTCGAGGAGCATCTCGGCGAGGCGCTCGACCGGGACCTCGTTGGTGCGCTGGGTCTTCCAGTCCTGGCTGATCTGCCAGTTCTGGCAGTAGACGCAGCGCAGGTTGCAGTTTCCGAAGAAAACGTTCCCGGCGCCCCGCGTCCCGGAGAGCGCGGGCTCCTCGCCGAAGTGAGGCGTATACGAGGAAACGACCGGGTCGAGGCCGGACGCGCAGGACGCGAGCACGTTCTTCAGACGGTCGTTGCCGCAGTCGCGCGGGCACACTGTGCAGGAGGCGAGGAGCGCGTAGAGCTTCTCGACGCGCGCTTCGAGCTCGCCCGAGGCGAGGAGACCAACGTAACCGGGCTCGTACATCGAAACTAACTTAGCATTCCCGCGTGCCGGAGTCGCCACCCAGCCGAAGGATGAGGTGGGGCTTCAACTTCTTTCCGGCTTTCCGTGGGACGGGCGCGCGCGTCACCTACATGTCCGGCGACTTCCGCGAGGTGCACGTCAGACTGCCCTTGAGCTGGCGCACGCGCAACTACGTCGGCACGATCTTCGGGGGAAGCCTGTACGGGGCCGTCGATCCGCACTACATGATCATGCTGATCAAGATCCTCGGGTCGGGCTACGTCGTGTGGGACAAGGCGGCCACGATCCGATTCCGGAAGCCGGGACGCTCGACCCTCTACGCACGGTTCCTGATCTCGGAGGAGGAGGTCGCGGAGATCCGGCGGCTCCTCGAGACGGAGTCGTCGATCGATCGGGTCTACCAGGTCGAGCTCAAGGACGCCGAAGGCGTCGTCCACGCGGTGGTGGACAAGACGATCTACATTCGACGAGATCCCTCGCGGAGCCTGCCCTGAGCGAGGGACCGCATTCGAGGGGGACACAGATCCCTCGCTTCGCTCGGGATGACAGGTGGGCAGAGGCGCTCGGGATGACAGGTGGGCAGAGACGCTCGGGATGACAGGTGGGCGAAGGGGCTCGGGATGACAGGCGGGGCGAAGGGCGGGATGACGAGGGAAGAGCGGAAGGCGGGCTGAGCTACTCCCCGACAGGATAAGGGATGGTGTCCGGGTCGGCGGGGTCGTAGGGCTCCGACTTCATCATCAGGAACCGCGAGTCCACCATGAACCGGATGGCGTGGGACTCGCCGGGCTCGAGGTAAACGCCCTCGTTCTCCGCGAGGAGGAACTCGTCCTTCGCGCCGCTCTCGACGTTCACGGTCGAAATGCCGACGCCTCCGGAGAGGACGTAGAAGAAGACCCGAGTCCGCCGGTGGTAGTGGTTGCCCATGACGGCGCCCGCCGTCATCTCGCCGCAGACGACGTTCCCGGCCGGGAAGCCGCTCAGGATCTCGCGGAAGACGCCGCGCTCGTCGCGGCGCTCGAAGAGCGGACGCAGAATCTCGTGGGCCATCAGTCGTGCCTCCGGATACGCGCGACGAAGATCCGCGTCACGTACTGTAGCCCGGTCGAAAGGAACCGGGCGAGGCTCGGCGCCGACTTGGAGACTCCCTTCTGGCGGTCCCGGAACGTGTAGGGCACTTCCTTCACGGTGAGACCTTTTCGGCGGCACGTGTAGAGGAACTCCATGAAGTACGCGCCGTAGCCGGTCGGGATGAGCGAGACCTTGTCGAAGACCGTGCGCCGGACGACGACGAACCCGCTGTCGTAGTCCCGGATCCCGTAACCGAGAACGGTCGTCGCGAGGCCGTTGATGAGGCGGCTCGCCGTGACGCGCAGCCACGCGCGGTCGTCCCGGCCTCCGGGCGCGTAGCGGGATCCGACGACGACGTCGTGATGGTCGAGCTCGGCGACCATTCCCGGGAGCATCGCCGGCGGCATGCACATGTCGGCGTCCATCCAGCCGACGACGGCGCCCCGGCTCTCCAGGATTCCGCGGTTGAAGGCGGACGCGAGGCCGCGCGTGCCCACCCGCCGGATCACCTTGACGCGCGGGTCGTGAAGGTCCTCCGCGAGCTTCCACGTCCCGTCGGGAGAGTCGTCGTCGACGACGATGACCTCCGTGGTGTCACCCAGGTTTTCGAAGATCCCGCGGACCGTGTCGAGGATGTTCTCCCGCTCGTTGAACGTCGCGAGCACGATGGAGACCCGCGGGTCGCCGGAGCCGGCTTCCCCGTCGCGGCTCACCCGCGGCACTGCGCGAGCTTTTCGACGACCTCCTCCACCTGCCCGCGCGTGAGATTGAGGCCGGACGGCAGGTAGAGGCCGCGCTTCCAGAGGTCGTCCGAGACCGGGTACTCCCCCGAAGTGTCGGGGAAGCGCGGGTCGTCGCCGGCAAAGGCCGGCTGCCGGTGCATCGGGCAGAAGAAGGCGCGGGTCTCGACCCCTTTCTCCTTCATCGCCGCC
>DASRPJ010000123.1:0-2210 GCA_035646435.1 Thermoanaerobaculia bacterium
GGTTTCGGGCCGCGGCCGCCCGGCAGGTCGATCGTCCAGAAGTCCTCCTCGAAAGAGCGGCTCCGCCCGACGAGCCGTCCCTTCGAATCGAAGGCCGCCGACGCGCCGTCGAACACGAGCCCGTCGTTGCCGCCCACGAGGTTGCAGCTGACGAGGGGAACCTTCGTCCGGCGCGCGATACGGCCCATCATCCGGCGACGGAGGCGGTCCTTGCCGAGCGTGTAGGGGGATGCGGAGACGTTCGCGTGGAGGTCGAGGTCGAGCGCGCCGATCTCGGCCACGGGGTCCTGCCCGTAGAGCGGCCGCTTCCAGAACGTCTTGTCGTTCCAGATGTCCTCGCAGATCGTGACGCCGACTCGTAAGCCCTTGATCCGGAGGACGAGCGCGCCCTCCCGCCCGGGCTCGAAATAACGCCCCTCGTCGAAGACGTCGTACGTCGGCAGCAGCCTCTTGTGGTACTCGCCGACGCGCTTCCCCTTCCGGGCGGCCACGGCGGCGTTGAAGACGGTGCGGCCGCTTCGCCCCCGGTTTCGAAGCGGGGTGCCGTAGAGCCACGTCGCGGCACCGGTCGCGCGCGCGATCCGCGCCGTCGCCCGCTCCGCCTCGGCGAGGAACGATCGGCGGTCGAGGAGGTCGCGGGGCGGGTAGCCCGACACGGCGAGCTCCGGAAAGAGCACGAGGTCCGCTCCCTCGTTTTCCGCGCGCCGGCCGAAGGCGAGGATCTTTTCGGAGTTGCCGGGAAAATCCCCGACGGTCGTGTCGATCTGCGCGACCGCGACGCGCAGGCGGGGGCTGCTCAACCGTCCCGGACCAGTGTCCGGCCGGAAAGCCGGTCGGCGAGGGTCGGAGCGTCGGGGTCCCTCACGGTCCACAGGAGGGGGAGACCGAGACCGGCGAACGTGAGGAGGGTCCCCGCCCAACGGCGCGCCGCCTCCGACGGAGTGAGCAGCCGACCCGCTCCCTCGTCCCGGACGACGGTGCCGGCAAGCGACATCCCGACGGTGCGGCCGAAGAGCACGAGAGGGACGACGGTCGCGAAGAAGGAAACGTCGAGCGCGAAGGCCGCCGCCCAGCCGAGTCCTTCGAACCGGGGCGTTCGGCCGACCGCGGCGAATGCTCCGAGGAGAGCGACGAGGACGAGGAGCACCGCGGTTGCGGCGTCGGCGGCCGCGCCGAGAGCGCGGTCGGAGATCGACGCCGTGCCCGACGCCGCCGCGCCCGACGGCGCCGCGCTCGTCGCCGCGGCGCCCAGATCGCGCGGGGGCTCCGGATGAAGGGGGAGGTCGGCGAAAGCCCCCTCTCCCCGCGGGAGGGGGCCGGGGTGAGGGCCTTCCGAGTCCGCCGGAGGGACGCTCATGACCGGGGCGAAATGTACCGAACGTAGATCTGACCGAGGAGGTCGAGGTTTCCTTCGCGGTAGCGCTCGGCGAAGCGGCGGTGCCTCGCGGCCTCCTCGTCCTCTGCGTCGAGGGCGAGGACTTCGCCGAACGACTCCTTCGCCTTCTCGTAGAGCCCGTTCTGGAGCTGAGCGACCCCCTGGTTGAAGTAGGAGCGCAGGAGGTACGAGCGCGCGTCCTGGTTGTCGCGCCCCACCTGGTAGATCCTCCAGAGGATCGGGATCGCCGTCTCGTACTCCCCGTCGTTGTACAGCTTCACGGCGGGCGTGAGCTCGCTCACCTTCGACGACGCCGCGGCCATCTGCTGCGAGAACGTCGGGTCCTCGGGGAAGTGCGGGGCGGCGAGGCTGAATCCCTTCAGGGCGTCGATATAACGTTTCTCGGCGAGCGCCCGCTCCGCCTGTGCCCGAAGGGCGGCGGCGTCGACTCCCGCCCCCCCGATCGGTGCGGCGGGGGCCGGCGCGCTCGGGCCGCCCGGGCCGGACGCCCCCGCGGAAGGAGCCGAAAGGGACGCGAGGAGCTTCTGCGCCTTCGCATAGTCCGGGTGGCCGCGGGGGATGCGACTGAGCTCTTCCGTCGTTTCCGCGATCCTGCCCTCGCGGAAGAGCGCCGTCGCGTGCTCGAGCGAGGGACCCGCCGCCGCCGGCGTGGCGGGAGGCTTCTGCGCCGGCGAACGGAGGAAGAAGAAGTAAGCCCCCGCGGCGAGGAGGAGCACGAGAATTCCGCCGGCGAGGAGGGGCAGCCGGCCGCCGAGGGCGATGCCGGGACGCTTCGGCACGGCTGTCCCGTCGTCGGCGGCCGCTTCGCTCCCGG
>DASRPJ010000124.1:0-6499 GCA_035646435.1 Thermoanaerobaculia bacterium
CCTCTTCCTCTTTTCGGCGATCGGGATCGCCTCGCACATCGCCTTCGACTGGATCACTTCCTTCGGGACCATGTTCGGGCTCCCGTTCACGAGGCGTCGATTCGCGCTCGACTGGGTGTTCATCGTCGACCCGATCTTCACGGCGATCGTTACGATCTCCCTCCTCGCAACGACGATCTTCCGTTCGAAGGGGAAGCTCTTCTCGACGATCGGGGGGGCGCTCCTCCTCGCGTACCTCGCGGTCTGCGCGGCGCTCCACGAGAGCGCTCTCCGGACGTGGAAGCGGATGGACGCGACTCCCGCCGGCGCGAAGGCGATCGTCCTGCCGCAGGCCCTGTCGCCGTTCCGGTGGCTCGGCCTGTCCGAGCGCGAGAACGAGATCCACGTCGCCTTCTTCGACATCGGACCCTTCGCGACAGGGGGGCACCGGACTCCGCGACCGCCGACCCGGCTTTCCGAAGTGTTCTCGAGCCTGTCGGACTATTACCCGCCGCCGGAGCGGGCCTCGATCGAGCGGTACGCAAAGCCGCCGCCGTCGCCCGCCCTTGCCGCGGCCGCCGGGCTTCCCGAGGTCCGGGCGTATCTCGACTTCGCGCGCTTCCCGCTCGCGACGGTGACGGCGGAGCGGGACGGGACGACGACGGTCTCGTTCCAGGACCTCCGGTTCCTGCCGTGGTTCACGGGCCCGTGGGAGCGGCAGGGCGGCTTCCGGTACCGCCGCCAGCCGTTCGTCTATCGCGTGCGGCTAGACGCCGGAGGCCGGCCGGTCGAGCGGGGTTTCGTGGGCGGAACGCTCGACTGAGGGCGGAGGTCCTTCCGGTCGAGCCGCCGGCGTGTAGGAGTACTCCGGGGAGGGAACGCGAGTGAGCGCCTCCGAGACTCCGGCGTAATACCCGACCTTCAACAGGGAGCGGAGAAACACGAACACCTGCTGCGCGAGGATGAGCGGCACGAGAGCGAAGCGGGCCTCGCCGCCGGCCGACGGGTCGAAAACGACCCACAGGGCGTACAGCGCCGCGGCGGTTAGGAGATAAAGGACGAGAACGCCGAAGAGCCGGGCGGGGCGCGAGAACGTCGCGGCAACCCCCGCGAAGAAGCGGGAGACGGCAGGAAGGTCGGGCCGCGCCACCCAGATCGCGCGTACGGAGTCCGCGAGGAGCTTGATCGCCGCGAGCACCACGAGAAAGAGGGCGAGCCGCGCCGCGGTGAGAGCCATCGCCTGGCCCTCCGTGTCGAGGTCGTTCATCCGTTCGCGGACGAGCTCTCCCGTCCCGAGATAGATCCAACGGTACGCTGCGAGCGCCGCGGCGAACGCCGCCACCGTGAAGGCGAGGAACGCGGGGAAGCGCCTCATGCCCTCGCGACCGAAGACGACGAGGGACCCGTGCGGCTCCCGAAGGGCCCCGAAGATCCCGCCGAGCGCGAAGGCGTGCAGGACGATGCCGAGAAGGCAGAGGGAGATCGCGGTCGCCCCGATTCCCTGAAGACCGGATAGCGCGGACGCCTTCACGCCCTCCGTTCCCGCCGCGGTTTCGACGGCGTCCGCGAAGTTCCCGAGAAGGTCGGGATGGGTGCGCCGGATGGTCTCCCACCAGCCGTAGTCGGGATTCGCGACCATTCGAGCTCCGGTCGAGGAGTGGTCGAGAAGCGCATGCAGGGCGTTCGAGACGGGGAGGACGAGCACCGAGGCGAGGAGGAGCTGCATCCCCCAGACGGTGGCCGCCAGGTACGGGCGCGAGAGCGAGAGCTTGAGCCCCCTCCCGAAACAGCGGACGGCCGACGTTTCCCGCCTCACCATGCGAGCGTCAGGGAATCGACGAGGTTCTGCATCCAGAAAACCGCGCGCGCCGTCCAGCGCGACGCGGCGCGCGGATCGGGCGTCGTCAGCCGGCCGTTGTTCGTGCGATCGAGATCGAGCAGGATCTTCTCGCTGGCGTCTACGGTCGCTTCGAGGAGCCGCGGTCCGGCGTTGACCCGGAACCGTTTCCACCGCGCTCGACCGTCCCACGTCGACCGATACGTACGCCCCCCCTCGAATCGCAGCACCACCTCGACGGGCATCGCGACGTCTCCGCGCCGCGCCACGACGGCGACGCTGTCCCAGCCCCGCGGGGAGGCGACGGCGGGCGGCGGCGTCTCGACCAGCCGGCCGTCCGCTTCGAACAGCCCCCCGGGCGGCTTCGCCCTCTCGGACGTCGCCTGCTCGACGGCATAGTCCACGGTGCCGGAGGAAAAGAACGTCCGATCGAAGAACCAGCGGAAGTCCCGCCCGGTGGCGTCGTTGACCGCGGCGATCCAGTCGGCGGTGGTCGGATGTTTGAAGCGCCAGCGCTCGACGTAGAGGCGCAGGGCCTTGTTCATCGCGGGCGTCCCGATCAACCGCTCGAGCGTCGCCATGGCGAGCGCGGTCTTCGAGTAGACGTGCGCGCCGTAGTTCGCGCGGCTGCGGAAGCCCCACGAGGACGACGCGAGCGCGTCCTCTCCGGCGACGGGGAAGTAGCGCCGGTTCGAGTCGAGGGGATGGTGGATGGCGAGGCCGACGGGCAGCCGCCAGCCGAAGAGGGAGAGGACGGGGCGGTTCGGCCCGTACGCCGCGCCGACGACGCGACTCTCCATGTACTGGTTCATGCCTTCGTCGAGCCACGGCTCCTCGAACTCGTTCGAGGCGAGCAGCCCGTAGAAGTACTGGTGCCCGTACTCGTGGATCGTCACGCCCTCCGGGCTCTGCACGCTCGCTGGCGCGATCCGGTAGGTCCCCCCCGTGATCAGGGTGGGGTACTCCATCCCGCCGGCGCCCCGCGCGCCCCACGGCGGGTCCACGACGGTCAGCGTCGGATAGGGGTACGGTCCGAGAACTCTTCCGTAGCCGGAGATCGCCGTGCGGATCGCCTTGAAGTAGCGGCCCGCCTGGCTCCGGTGCTCGGGTTGGAGGAGGAGCGTGATCTGGACGTCCGCGACGCCCGGCTCGCGGTAGTGGTCGAGGCCGACGATGTAGCCCGGGTCCGCGGTCCAGGCGAAGTCGTGGACGCTTTCCTGGCGGAAGCGGTAGAGAACCCGGTCGCCCTGTACGTCCCGCTCCTCGACGCGGCGCCCGGTCGCTCCGACTTTGCCCCGGTAGAGCGCGGGGACCTCGATCGTCACGTCGTAGTCGCCGAAGTCGGCGAAGAACTCGCTCGACGCGTGGAACTGGTGGCAGTTCCAGCCGTCTTCCTCGAGGACGCCGATCTTGGGGAACCACTGGGCGACGAAAAAGAAATCGCCTTTCCACCCGGTGCGCGTCGAGACGCGCGGAAGCCGCGAGCGGAAGTCGATCGACAGGGAGATCGTCTCGCCGGGCCCGACGGGGCGGGGCAGCTGGACCTCCGCCACGGTCCGGTCGTGCGGGTTCCCGTCGTCGGGGGAGATGTACGTCATCGCGGGGAGCAGGTCGCTTCCGTCCGCCAGCGTCATCCGCGTGACCTCGATCGAGCCCCACGATTCCGGAAGGGGGTTTCCCCGGTGCTGGCCGCCCGACTCGCGCCAGAACGTCGAGAGCGTGTTGCGGAACGCATTCAGGTAGAGGTGGAACTGGAGCGTCGGAGCGGGCTTCGACGTCGTGTTGGTCCACGTGAGGAGCTCCGTCCCCTCGACGATTTTCTTTTCGGCGTCGAGCCGGCACGAGATCTGGTACGACGCGATCGGGGTCGTGAGCGGCGCGGCCGACGAGGAGCCTGCGGGAGCGAGCGCGACGAGCGCGACGAGAGAAGTCAGCGCGTTTCCGAGGAGAGCGAGAAGCGAGCTTCTCCCCTTTGCCCGCGGCATCGGCGAGACTGTAGCATGCGGTCGATGGCCAAACCGGCGGCTCGAGCGGCTCCGGCGGAGGACTCGAGCGCGAAGGCCGCCCTGCCACGGCGCGTCCGCGATCTCACCGCCGAGATCCTTCGCCACGAGCGGCTCTACTACGTCGAAGGACGCCCGGAGATCACCGACGCCGAATTCGATCGGCTCCTGGCCGAGCTCGCGGCGCTCGAAAAGAAGCACCCGGACCTCGCCGCGCCCGACTCTCCGACGCACCGGGTCGGCGGGGAGCCGGCCGAAGGTTTTGCGACCGTGGAGCACGCCGTCCCGATGCTGTCGCTCGAGAACGCCTATTCCTGGGAAGAGGCGCAGGCGTGGCGGGCGCGGCTCGTCCGGGCGCTCGGCGAGGAGCCGCCCGGTTACGTCGCGGAGCTGAAGATCGACGGTCTCTCGATCTCGCTAAGGTACGAGAACGGCGTCCTCGCGCGCGCCGCGACGCGCGGCGACGGCTTCCGCGGGGACGACGTGACCTCGAACGTGAGGACGATCCGGTCGATTCCGCTCAAGATCCCGGAGACCGCGCCCCTCGAAGTGCGCGGCGAGGTCTTCTACCCGAAGACGTCGTTCCGCCGGTTGAACGCGGAGCGCGAGAGAGCGGGGGAGCCGCTCTTCGCGAACCCGCGCAACGCCGCGGCGGGAACGATCCGGCTCCTCGACTCGCGGATCACCGCGCGGAGGAAGCTCGCGGCGTGGATCTACTCCATCGCGGAGAGCCCGAGCTCGCCGGCGACGCAGGCCGAGACGCTCGACCGCCTGCGGGCGCTCGGGCTGCCTACCCACCCGCACTTCCGGCGCTGCGCGACGTTCGAGGAGGTCCGGGAGTTCGTCGACCGGTGGGAGAGCGGACGCGCCGACCTCGACTTCGAGACCGACGGCGTCGTCGTCAAAGTCGACGACCGGCGGCTCCAACACGAGCTCGGCGCGACGGCCAAGTCGCCGCGCTGGGCTTTCGCGTACAAGTACCGGGCGGAGGAGGCGACGACGGTCGTGCGCGAGATCTCGGTCCAGGTCGGCCGCACGGGGACGCTCACCCCCGTCGCGCACTTCGACCCGATCGTCCTCGCCGGGACGACGGTCAAGCGCGCGACGCTCCACAACTACGAGGACCTCTCCCGCAAGGACGTGAGAATCGGAGACACCGTCATCGTCGAGAAGGGCGGGGACGTCATCCCGAAAGTCGTTCGCGTCGTCATCGAGATGCGGCCCCCCGAGAGCGTCGCCTTCGCGATGCCGACGCAGTGTCCGGTTTGCGCCGATCCGATCGTCCGGGAGGAGGGGGAGGTCGCGGCGCGCTGCGTCAACCCGTCGTGTCCCGCGGTCGTCCGCGAGGCGATTCGGCACTTCTGCTCGCGCCGCGCGATGAAGATCGAGGGCCTGGGAGAGAAGCTCGTGGACCAGCTCGTGACGGAAGGCCTGCTCTCCGACGTCGCGTCGATCTACGCGATTCGCGCGGAAGACCTCGTGAACCTCGACCGGTGGGGCGAGACGTCCGCGACCAATCTCGTCGCGGAGATCGAACGGAGCAAGGGCAACGACCTCGCCCGTCTCCTCTTCGCTCTCGGCATCCGGCACGTGGGAGAAAAGGCCGCGTCGACACTCGCGCGCCGGCTCGGATCGCTCGACGCTCTCGCCGCCGCGGGCGAGGAGGAGCTCCAGTCCGTGGAGGAGGTCGGTCCCAACACCGCCGCCGCCGTCGCCGCCTGGTTCTCCCACCCGAGCCACCGCGAGCTCATCGAAAAGCTCCGCGCGAGCGGGGTCAACTTCCTTTCGCGGGAAGGCCGGCCCGTCGCCGACGGCCCCCTTTCCGGGCGCACGGTCGTCCTGACCGGTACGCTCCCGGGCGTGACCCGCGAGGAGGCGGCCCGACGGCTCGAATCGGCAGGAGCGAAGATCGCGAGCTCGGTGTCGAAGAAGACGGACTACCTGCTCGCCGGAGAAGCGGCCGGCTCGAAGCTCGAGAAGGCGAAGTCCCTCGGCGTACCGACCGTGACGTGGGAAGAAATGCTCGAGATTCTCGAAGGAGGAAGCTGACGTGGAGTTGCCCGCGCGGGTCGTCGTCTACTGCCCCGTCCTGGAGCTGAAGAATCGCCCGGCGCGGCTCGTCGCGATCTCGCCGCAGGGCTACTACGAGGTGCGCCTCGAGATCGGCGAAAGAAACCACACGGCGCTCCTGCCGATCGCGGACACCGGCTTGATCTTCCAGGAGCCCAACGTGACGGGGGAGCCGATCCCGGAGCTCGAGAGGTAGAGCCGAGGTCAGGAGAGGGCGGAGCGGGCCGTTCTCTCGATCTCGTCGGCGATGGCCGCGACCTCCGCCGGGTCGGTCCCTTCGACGAGGATCCTCAGGAGGGGCTCGGTGCCCGAGTAGCGGAGAAAGAGACGCCCTCGGCCGTCGAGGACGGCCCTCGCCTTCTCGACCGCCGCCGAGAGCTCCGGCGAGGACTCGATCGACTGCCGCCGCGACACGCGGACGTTGCGTAGCGCCTGCGGGGCTTTCTCGAGCGTCGCCAGGCGGGAGAGAGGCTCTCCGCTCGCCGCGACGACGCCGGCGACGACGAGCGCGGTCTGGATCCCGTCGCCGGAGGGGGAAAAGGGCGCGAAGAGGACGTGTCCCGACGTCTCCCCGCCGAGGCTGGCGCCCGTCTCCTCCATGAGCTTCGCG
>DASRPJ010000125.1:0-3034 GCA_035646435.1 Thermoanaerobaculia bacterium
GTCCGGGATGCGCTCCGTTTTCTTCGGGCTCGTCGCCGCCGCCGGGACGTGGGCGATCGGCCGGCTGCTCGGCGTCACGGTGACCGGCTGAAACTCGCGCGCTCGCTCGCTCTCCTCGCGCTCCTCGCGCCGGTTCCCGCCTCGGGACAGCTCAAGGTCTACATCTCGGCGGACATGGAAGGGATCGCGGGGGTCGTCACGGGGGAGCAGCTCGGCCCACAGGGCTTCGAATACGCGCGGTTCCGCGAGTTCATGACGAACGAGGTGCTCGCCGCCATCGAGGGCGCCCGCGCGGGCGGCGCGACGGAGATCCTCGTCGGCGACTCGCACGGGAACGGGCAGAACCTCCTGATCGAAAAGTTCCCGAAGGACGTCCAGATCGTCCGCGCGTGGCCGCGGCCTCACCTCATGGTGCAGGGCATCGACTCCTCTTTCGCGGCCGTGCTCTTCGTCGGATACCACACGGGAACGACGAACACGGAGGGGGTCCGCGCGCACACGATGTCCTCAGCGAACTTCGCGGACATCCGCTTGAACGGGGTCTCGGTGCCGGAGGCCGGGTTGAACGCCGCGATCGCGGGGCACTTCGGGGTCCCGGTCGTTCTCGTGACCGGGGACGAGGCGGTCGTGAAGGAGGCGCGCGCGCTGCTGGGAGACGTGGAAGGCGCCGTCGTGAAGTGGCCGTACGGTTTCCACTCCGCGCGCACTCTCACGCCGGAGGCGAGCTGCGAGCTCATTCGGGAGAAGGCGAAAACGGCAGTCTCGCGGGCGCGGGCCCGGAAGCCGTGGGTCCTGACGAAGCCGGTCGCCCTCGAGCTCAAGTTCAAGAACTACCGGCCCGCGGAGGTCCTCGCCTACCTCCCGATCGTCGAGCGCGTGGATGCGCACACGATCCGGTTCCGCGGCAAGGACGTGCTCGAGGTCGCGCGCTTCATCGAGTTCGTGCTGCACTTCGAGCCGGGGCTTTCCCCTTAGGCTTTCGCGGAGCCGGGATTCCTTCCCTACCCACCAACCCCGCGCCGAACACGACCCGGGAGACCGGAGCGAGGTTCCTCTCCTGTCCCGGCGTGAGCAGGCGCTCGTGTCGGATCCCGACCAGGTGGTTCGGGATCTCCCAGAGGTCGTCCTCGGACGTCATCCAGTCGATCGCGTCGAAGCGCGACAGGTCGAAGGGGCGCGAGAAGCGGCGCAGGGTCTTCTGCCGGCGGAGGTTGAAATACCCCTCGACGTACGAGAGCGCGAGGTCCTTGACCGTCCGGAAGAGCGGCTCGCGAAACCGCAGCCCCGAGTAGTTCGAGCGGGCGATCGCGCCCCACCGGCCGTTCACGCGGTACAGGGCGAGGACGTGGTCGTCGTCGAAAACGGCCTCGAGGTCGAGGAGGAGCGGGCGCTCGCCCTGGACGCGCAACGCCGCGGCCGCGAAGAGCGCGCCGTCCATGCACTGCACCTTGCGCTCTCGCAGGACCCGGCGCGGCGAGCGGCAGCCCTCCCCCTTCACGTCGTAGTCGAGCTCGTCCAGGAATCTCTGAATCCGCCAGGGCGGGGAGAGCCGGCGCAGCGTGCGCGCCTCGCGCGGAGACAAGCCGAAGTCGCGAGGCACGGCCCTTATGATACGGGCGCTCGGGCGACGCAACCGGGGAGCTGTTCGACGCGGTGGCAAGGGGACGCGAGCGAGGAGCAAGCCTTGTCCGTGTAGATCGGACCCCCGTTTCCTTGCGTTAGAGTCGCTCCCTCGTGGGAGGGCCTTCGACCGAGACGCACTCCTCGCACGCGAGTCCCCCGCGCGGCCGGTACCTCGCCCTGATGTCGCTCGGCGCGCTCGGGGTGGTTTACGGGGACATCGGAACGAGCCCGCTCTACGCCATGCGGGAGTGTTTCTCCGGATCCCACCCCATCCCGCCGACTCCGGAAAACGTGCTCGGCGTTCTCTCCCTCATCTTCTGGTCGCTCGTCCTCGTCATCTCGGTCAAGTACCTCGCCTTCGTGCTGCGCGCGGACAACCGCGGCGAGGGGGGGATCCTCGCGCTCATGTCTCTCGTGCGGCCGCGATCGGATCAGGCCCGGGGAAGCAAATGGCTTCTCGTCGGGATCGGGCTCTTCGGCGCTTCGCTCCTCTACGGAGACGGGGTCATCACTCCGGCGATTTCCGTCCTGTCGGCGGTCGAAGGCCTCTCGGTCGCCGCGCCCGTGCTCGAGCGCGCGGTGCTGCCGACGACGGTCGTGATCCTCTTCGGGCTCTTCTTCTTCCAGAAACGGGGCACGGGAGGGCTCGGCGCGATCTTCGGGCCCGTGACGTTTCTCTGGTTCACCACCCTGGCCGTTCTGGGGGTCTCGCACATCGTCCAAGAACCTCGGGTATTTGCGGCGCTCGATCCCCTTCGGGGGATCGACTTCTTCGTGCGCAACGGCTGGGTCGGGTTCCTCACTCTCGGAACGGTCTTCCTCGTCGTGACGGGCGGCGAAGCTCTCTACGCCGATCTCGGCCACTTCGGCAGGCGCCCGATCCGCACGGCGTGGTTCTCCGTCGTCCTCCCGGCCCTCGTGCTCAACTACTTCGGCCAGGGCGCCCTTCTGCTCCACTCCCCGGAGGCCGCTCCGAACCTCTTCTACCGGATGGCGCCCGAC
This sequence comes from Thermoanaerobaculia bacterium, assembly GCA_035646435.1. Lineage (GTDB taxonomy): Bacteria > Acidobacteriota > Thermoanaerobaculia > UBA5066 > Gp7-AA6 > Gp7-AA6. Next base: position 2,626 of record DASRPJ010000125.1, read on the forward strand.
TGGGCGCTCTACCCGCTCGTCGGCCTGGCGACGGTCGCCACCGTCATCGCCTCGCAGGCCGTGATCTCCGGGGTCTTTTCCCTCACCCGGCAGGCCGTCCAGCTCGGTTACCTGCCGCGGATGGAGATCCAGCACACGTCGGCGCGCGAGATCGGCCAGATCTACGTGCCGGTCGTGAACTGGGCCCTCCTGGTCACGTGCATCGGGCTCGTCTTCGGCTTCGGGAGCTCGAGCAACCTCGCGGCCGCCTACGGCGTCGCCGTGACGACGGACATGGTGATCGTGACCGTCCTGCTCGCGGTCGTCGCTCGAAGGCGGTGGAAGTGGAGCCTGGCCGCGGTGATCGCCTTTGCCGCGTTCTTCCTCGCGATCGACCTGTCGTTCTTCGGCGCCAACATCGTCAAGATCC
>DASRPJ010000126.1:0-2881 GCA_035646435.1 Thermoanaerobaculia bacterium
CCGTCCGAGGAGCGGTGTCTCGAGTTCCATGTCCGGAGTCTCCGACTCCGATTAGTCTTGTCTAACGGTGTCGCGCGCCGTCTTTTCCATGATCCTATCCCGGCAGAGCCTCGGGGCGCTCGCCGTCGCCGCTCTGGCCGCGCTCGCCATGCCCGGGGGGGCGCGAGCCGCCGGACCGGAGCGGACGCTCCAGTCCCACCTGGACTCGGAGCCCGTGACCCTGGACCCTCTCCTGACGACGGACGTTTCGGGCCTGGTCGTCCAGGACCTCCTGTTCACGCCGCTCGTCGCTCTCGACCAGACCCTCTCCCTGGCGCCCGGCCTGGCCCGATCCTGGCGCGTGACGGCGGACGGCCGCTCCTTCGTTTTCGACCTCGATCCGACCGCGACCTTCGACGACGGGAGATCCGTGACCGCCGCCGACGTCCGGTTCACGATCGAGCGCATCCGCGACCCGAAGGTGGCCGCCCTCGCCCGGAAGGCGGACTTCGAGGACCTCGAAGCGGTCGAGGTTCTGTCGCCGTCGGCCGTCCGCGTGCGGTTCTCGCGCCCATACTCGGAGCGACTTCTCGCGTTCAACCTCCCGATCCTCCCGGCGCACGTTTTTTCGCGCGGCGCTGCCGCCGCGGCGGCGTACGGGCGGAATCCCGTCGGCAACGGGCCGTTCCGCTTCGTCCGTTGGGACCCGGCGCGCGCGATCGTTCTCGAGCGCCGGGCGGGGACGGCGGGACGCGCCGCGGGAGTCGAGCGGGTGATCTTCCGCGTCCTGCCGGATCCGGCGACCCGCCTGAACGCCGGGATTCGCGGCGAGCTTGACGAGTTCCGTGTCTCGCCGCAGGTCCTCGACCGCTTCCGGGGCGACCGGCGGCTGACGTCCCGGTTTCGCCTCGTTCCCGTGCCCCGGCTCGCGCAGACCTCCATCGTGTGGAACTGCCGCAATCCCTTTCTCTCCGACCGCCGGACGCGGCGCGCGCTCGGGCTCGCGATCCCGCGCCGTCGGATCCTCTCCGCGCTCTTCGGCGGCCGGGGGCGCGAGGTCTCGGGCCCGTATCCGGCGGGCGTTCCCGAGAATGCTCCGGACGTCCCGCCGCCGCCGCACGCGCCGGGCGAGGCGGCGCGTCTTCTCTCGCAGGCCGGCTATCGCCGCGAAGGCACGGGAGGGCTCGCGAAAGAGGGCCGCCCGCTCGCGTTCGGCCTGTCGGTCCCGGGCGGAAACCCGGTCAGCCGGCAGATCGCGGAGGTCCTCCGCCAGGAGTACGCCCGCCTCGGCGTCGAGATGGAGATCCTCGTCCTCGATTGGCCGGCGCTCGCGGCGCGGCTCGACGCGGGCGACTTCGACGCGGTCCTCTCCGAGACCTCGTTTCTCCCGCCGAACCTGGATCCGTACGTCGCGTTTCACTCGTCGCAGGTCCCGCCGAACGGCCAGAACGTCGGCTTCTACTCCGACCGCAACGCGGACCGATTGCTCGAGGCGGCGCGCGCCGAGACCGACCCGGCGCGCCGCCTGCGCGCGTATCGCGAGATCCACCGCCGCCTGGCAGAGGATCAGCCGGCCGCTTTTCTTTTCACGCTCGACTCGCTGTGGGCGATCCACCGCGACCTCGAGGGCGTCGAGATCTCTCCGCTGGGACTCTCGCACTTCCTGCCGGGCCGCCGGGCGTGGCGGTGGGGTCAGTCCTGATTCTCTGACTTCTCGACTTGGCGGCTGGCTAGGGATCGAGAACCCAGGCCTCGACGTCGACGACGACGCGCGCCAGACTCGGATTCGCGCACCGGCGCCCCTCGCCCGGCACGATCTCGGATCGTCCGCCGCCTTCCGCGAAGAGCTCGAACTCGACCGACATTCCGTCCGGCGCGAGCGACACGTTTCGCCACCCGGCCTGTCCCGCGCGATCACGCTCGCGCATAAAGACGCCGCTCACGATCTGCCCGGACTGCACTTTGCCGACGTCGATCGGCCGCCGCGAGGAGACGCGGAAGCTGCGGTTGCTCCGCTGGCAGCCCTCCGCTTCCATCGTGTAGCGGCCACCCAGCGTGAGAAGAGTGCTCGGCCGCGCCTCGCGCGCCGGCTGCGCCGCCGCCGCGTGCGGGACGAGTAGCGCCGCCGCGAGGACCGTCAGACCCGCCCAGTTTCGTTCGACCATTCCTTTCCTCCTTTGTCCGTTGTGTACGGACGGAGGAGGAACGACGTCCAGAGATTCAGGGAGCGATGCCCCACCCGACGGAGAGGGCCTGGCTGCTATCGAAGGTGGAGAGGATCGCCCACGGAGTTCCGTCTCCTCCGACTTTCGTGACGAGGACGTGGGCGTTCTCGACGTCTTCGCCGCCGCCGACGACGTCTGCGAGGAACGCGGTCTGCCCCCGCGCGAGCGGGACCGGAATCGACGTCAGCCGGGTGCCGTTGGATGCAAACACTTCGACGTGCACCGCGGCGTCGCCCGCTCCCGTCTCCGCGAGAACGAGGTTCGAGCGCGCGCCCGAAGAGGAGTGGGCCCCACCCGGAAACGAGAGACCGGTCCTATCGAGTTTTCGAATCGCGGAGCGGTGCAAAGCGGGAAGCACGGCCGTCTGAGAAGGGCGGGCCCGGTTCACGGTGCGTGCCCGAACCGTCGGCGCCAGTCCCGTCCCCGCGAACCGGAGGCCGTAGGCCGTGAAACCGGCCGGCAAGCCAGGAAGTTCGCTCGCACGCAGAGTCACCGTGCCGTTCGCGGGCACGGTGAACGTGGCCGCGGAACTCGGGCACGCGGTACCGGCCGGGCACGAAAGGCCCTCGATCGTCCCGGCCAGAGGCTCCGCCCGCGCGTTTCCGACGTCGAATTCCGTGTCCCAGGTGCCGACGACGCCGCCGAGGACGATGAGAGGGTCCCCAATGGCCGTCGAT
>DASRPJ010000127.1:0-3431 GCA_035646435.1 Thermoanaerobaculia bacterium
TGGATCGCCCGCGCCTCCGCCGGCTCGGAGCGAGCGGGCTAAGATCCCGGGGTGAGCCGCGTCGTCGTCGCCGAGGAGCTTTCTCCCGCCGGGCTCGAGGTTCTCCGCGAAGCCGGGCACGACGTCGTCGTGCTCGCGGACGCGGACCGGAAGAGCCTGCTCGGGCAGCTGGGCGACGCGGACGCGCTCCTCGTGCGCAGCCGCACGAAGGTGGACGCCGAGCTCCTCGCCGCGGCCCCCCGCCTCTCCGTCGTCGGCCGGGCGGGAGTCGGCGTCGACAACGTCGACGTCTCCGCCGCATCCGCGCGCGGCGTCCTCGTCATCAACGCCCCGACCGGCAACGTCGTGTCCGCGGTCGAGCACACCTTCGCCCTCCTGTTCGCGCTGCTGCGGCGCGTGACCGAAGCGTCGGCGTCTCTCGCTTCCGGGAAGTGGGAAAAGTCGAAGTTCGTCGGCTCCGAGCTCGCGGGCAAAACGCTCGGGATCGTCGGGCTCGGGCAGGTCGGCTCGCGAGTCGCCGCCCGCGCGCGGTCGTTCGAGGCCCGGCTCCTGGGGCACGATCCCTACCTGCCGCTCGAGAAGGCGCAGGAGATGGGGGTCGCGCTCGTCTCTCTCGAGGAGCTGCTCGCGGGTTCGGACGTCGTCACGCTCCACGCGACCGCGACCGAGGGGGGAAAGCCGCTCCTCGGCCGCGCCGAGCTCGACCGGATGAAGCCCGGCGCCTTTCTCGTGAACGTCGCGCGCGGAAGCCTCGTCGACCGAGCGGCGCTCTACGACGCGCTCGTCTCGGGGCACCTCGCGGGCGCGGCGCTCGACGTCTTCGATCCCGAGCCCCCCGCTGCCGACGACCCGATCCTGAAGCTTTCGAACGTCGTCCTGACGCCGCACCTGGGGGCCTCGACGGTCGAGGCGCAGGAGCGCGTATCGCTCCAGACCGCCCAGGCCGTCGCCGAAGCGCTGGCGGGCGCGTCGTACGTCCCCGCCGTCAACCTGCCGTTCCGGGGTCCGAAGGACGCCGGCGGCGCGTCGGCGTGGATGCACCTCGCGGAGCGCACGGGCCGCTTCCTGTCCTGCGTCGGGGGAGAGAGGTTGCGGACGCTCTCGGTGGAGACGTGGGGCCTGCCGGAGGACTTTCTCCGCCCCGTCGCGGTGGCCGCGGCGAAGGGGGCGCTCGCGACCCACACGCCCGAGACGGTGAACTTCGTGAACGCCCTCTACGTCGCGCGCGAGCGCGGACTCGCCGTCGTCGAGACGCGCCACGAGGAACCGGGAAACTATGCCCGGTCGATCCGCGTCACGCTCTCCGACGGCCGGTCAGAGACGCGCGCCGACGCGACGCTCTTCTCCGGCCTGGACGCGCGCGTCGTCGAGGTCGACGGTCTGCCACTGGAGTTCCGGCCGGAGGGGACCATCGTCTTCCTCCGCAACCAGGACGTCCCGGGCGTCGTCGGGAGCGTCGGGAAGATCCTCGGCGACGCCGGGATCAACATCGCCGACTTCTCGCTCGCCCGCGGCGCGGGAGAGCTCGCCGCCGCGGTCATCGCGGTGGACACCGTGCCGGCGGCGGGCGTGCTCGCGCGGCTCAGGGAGGCACCGGGGGTGCGCGAGGTGCGCGTGGTCACCTGGTGAAGCGCCTTCGAGTCGTCGTCCTCTACGGGGGGCGCTCGGTCGAGCGGGAAGTCTCGCGCGTCTCGGCGCGCACGATCGTGCAGGCTCTCGACCGGTCGAAGTACGACGTCGTCGCGATCGGCGTCGGCGAGAATGGACGCTTCCTGTCGCCCGCCGATTCGTCGCGCCGGCTCGCCGCGGGCGGGGTGCCGGAGCGCATCCGGCGGTCGGAGCCGGACGCCGAAGCGCTCGTGCCGCTCGAGATCGGCCCCGGCCGTGCCGACGTCGTGTTCCCGATCATCCACGGAACCACCGGCGAGGACGGGACGCTCCAGGGGTTCCTCGACTTCCTCGGTATCCCGTACGTCGGCGCGGGAGTCACCGGCTCCGCGATCGGAATGGACAAGCCGGTGTTCAAAGCTCTCTTGAACGGGGCGGGCCTTCCGACGCCGCGGTCCGCCGTCATCCGACCGTCCGACCGGGGAGCGAAGGCGCGCGAGCTCGCCGGCCGGCTGCCGCTGCCGCTCTTCGTGAAGCCGGCGACGGGGGGGTCCTCCGTCGGCGTGACGAAGGTGAAGGACCTCGTCGGGCTCGACGCAGCGCTCGACGAGGCGTTCCGGTACGACGAGCGCGCGCTCGTCGAGGAGGGCATCGACGCGCGCGAGCTCGAGTGCGCGGTGCTCGGCGACGAGACGCCGCGCGCTTCCGTCGTCGGTGAGGTGGTGCCGGCGCGGGAGTTCTACGACTACGACGACAAGTACCGGGACGACCGGGCGAAGCTCGTCATCCCGGCAGACGTAACGGCGGCCGTCTCGACAGAGGTCCGGCGTCTTGCCGTCGAGGCCTTCCGCCTGTGCGGCTTGTCCGGGATGGCGCGCGTCGACTTCTTCCTCGAGCGCGGGACGGATCGCGTTCTCGTCAACGAGCTGAACACCCTCCCGGGGTTCACGGCGATCTCCATGTATCCCAAGCTGTGGGAGGCGAGCGGCCTTGCGCTTCCCGACCTTCTGGACGAGCTCATCTCCCTCGCGCTCGCGCGGAAGAAGCGGCGCGACCGGCTGTCGCACGAGCCGCCGGCAGAGCTCGCGTGATATCGCGCGGCTCGACCCTCGGCGACTACAAGGTCCTTTTCCGCCTCGGCGGCGGGGGCATGGGCGAGGTGTGGCGCGGCCGCGACGAGCGCGACGGCAGGGAGGTCGCGATCAAGGTCCTCTCCGAGGAGTCGGCGCGCGATCCCGACCGGATGAAGCGCTTCGCGACGGAAGCGCGCGCGGCGTCCGGGCTCGAGCACCCGAACATCCTCGAGATCTACGATATCGGCGAGAGCGAGCACGGCCCCTATCTCGTGACGGAGTTCGTGGAAGGGGACACGGTGCGGGCACTCCTCGGGCAGGGGACGATTCCGGTCCGCCGGGCGGTCGACATCGCGACCCAGGCCGCGGAGGGGATCGGCCACGCGCACGCGGCGGGAATCGCCCACCGCGACGTCAAGCCGGAGAACCTGATGGTCCGGCGGGACGGCGTCGTCAAGGTCCTCGACTTTGGGCTCGCGCGGCTCTTTCGGCCGGGAGGGGCGTCCGGCGATCCGGGTGACTTCGCCCGCACCGCGACCGGGATGATCGTCGGCACCGCCGGGTATCTCTCGCCGGAGCAGCTCCGGGGCGAGAAAGCCGACGGGACCTCCGACGTCTTCGCCCTCGGCGTCGTGCTCCACGAGATGGTGACGGGGACGAACCCCTTCCAGCGAACCAATCCGGTCGACACCTTCAGCGCCATCCTGAAGGACGACCCGCCGCCGCTCGGCGCGGAGCCCGCGGAGCTCT
>DASRPJ010000128.1:0-9493 GCA_035646435.1 Thermoanaerobaculia bacterium
TCGAGGCGACGTATCAAGTTTAGCGGCCGCCTCGACGGCGGCCTGTAGGGAGCAAACGGCCGCCACGCAACATCCCATGGCGTAAAGCTCACCGGGCCGCTGCCCGGGTCAGCCCGAGCTTCCCCGGAACTCCGCTTGAAGGGCTTCGCAGATCTTTGCCGCCACCGGGCCCGGGCGGCCGTCGCCGATCGCGCGACCGTCCACCTCCACGAGCGGGTACGTCCAGAGCGTCGTCGAGGCGAGAAAGAGCTCCTCCGAGGAGAAGAGCTCCTCGACGGAGAGCGACCGCTCCTCGACGCGGAACCCGAGCCCCGAGGCGGCTTCGAGCGCGGCCCCGCGGGTGACGCCGGGCAGGATGCGGGGGCCTTTCGGTGCCGTTCGCACGACGCCGTCGCGGAACGCAAAGAGGTTCGCCTTCGTCCCTTCCCACGCGATCCCGTCCCTTACGAGAATCGCTTCCACCGCGTTCGCCTCTCGCGCCTTCTGCGCGGCGAGCACGTTGGCGAGAAGCATCACGCTCTTGACGTCGCAGCGCGCCCAGCGCTCGTCCGGCGCGAGAATCGCGCGCCCGCCCCCCGAGGGCGGCGGCGGGTCGGTCGGCCTCGCGAACGCGAAGATCGTCGGCTCGGTTTCCGGCGGCGGAAACGCGTGGTACCGGGGCGCGACGCCGCGAGAGACCTGCGCGTAGACGAGCACATCGTCTCCGTCCAGGCGGTTCTCTTCGATCAGCCGCGACGCGACGGCCGGAAAGAAGCCGGGATCCGCCGCGATCCGGATCGCCTGAAGGCCATCTCGCATGCGGTCCATGTGCTCCGAGAGGCGATAGGGCCGGCCGCGATTGAAGCGGACGACCTCGTAGATCGCGTCCGCGAAGACGAATCCGCGATCCTCCGGCGAGATCTTCGCCTCCTCGCGCGGGACGAAACGGCCGTTCAGATAGACGATCAAGGGGCGCGATTCTAAGCGGAGGAGCGTTTCACCCTTTCCTCTTTCCGAACCCCTCGACCGCACGCGCGAGGTCCGCGTCGCCCGCGAGCCTCCGATAGGCGGCCTCCGCGCGAGGCAGGACCTCGGCGAGAGCGCGCCGGCGTTCCTCGCGCAGCAGGTCGCGGGCGGCGGCCAGCGCGGCCGCGCCCGTCGTCGAAAGGCGTTCGGCGAGTCTCGTCGTCTCCGACTCGAGCTCGGACGGAGCGACGGACCGAGCCGCGAACCCGGCGCGCGCGGCTTCGCGTCCCGAGAGCACCCGGCCGGTCAGGATCCACTCGTTCGCTCGAGCCTCCCCGATCCGCAGGGCGAGAAGCGCGGCGGCGCCGGGCGGAAAACACGCGAGACCGATCTCCGGGAAGCCGATCCGCGCGTCGTGGCTCACGAGGACGAGGTCGCAGGCGGCCGCGATCTCCGCTCCCCCTCCCAGGCAAGCGCCCGAGATGGAGGCGATTGTCACCGCCGGCGTGTCGACGAGCGCGCCGAGCGCGTGCCGCATCGCGGCGAGCATCGTCTCGATCGCGGCTGGTTCGGGAGCGTGCTCGGCGACGGAAACCCCCGCGGAGAACGCTCGCCGGAGACCGGAGAGCACGAGCACCTGCTCGTCGACTCCGCGCACGAGCCGGCCGAGCTCCTCGAGCGACTCTCCGTCGAGCACGTTGACCGGCGCTCGGTCGATGACGAGGTCGGCGCGTCCCCCCGAGCGCGCCAGGCTGAGCGGCACGCGCTTGGTTAACTCACGATGCCGGCGGCCGGGGAGTGGGGGTCGCAGCGCGCGGAGTGCGCGTGGGCGTCGGCTTCGAAAGCTCTTCCTTCCTGCGCTTGTATACGGCGTGCGCGTTCGCGAGGTGCGCTTCCGAGATCGGCACGTTCCGGATCCGGTTGTCGGCCTCGCGCAGCCGCATGTCCACGAACTCCTCGCGGACGCCCGACCGGATGAGCCGCTGCACGATCTCGTCGAGGCCTCGGACGTACGCGAGCGTGTCGGCGAGCCCCGTTCGCGGGCCGATCGTGCCGTGGCCGGGCACCATCTTTTCGAACGGCGCCGCCGCGAGTCGCGGAAGCGTCTTCGCCCACGCTCCCGGGTCGGCATCGGGCAGGTGGAGGTCGGGTACCCGGCCGTTCAGAGCGAGGTCACCCGAATAGAGGATCTTCTCGTCCGGGAGGAGCACCACGAGATCGCCCGCCGTGTGGGCGGGCCCGAGCCACTGGACGTCGGCGCGCCGCGTGCCGTCGAAGAGGATCAGTCTTTCGGAGATCGTCATGAGCGTCGGCGAGATCTTCTTGCCGGACATCGGATCCGACGCACCGGCCGCGGGCTGGGTGACGTAGGCGAGGATCGGGCCGGCGGCCTTTTCGTGGCAGATCACCTGCGCGCCGGCCGCCACGAACTCCCTCGTGCCCGTCGAATGGTCCGCGTGCGCGTGCGTCAGCACGAGGTACCGCACCGGTTTCCCGCCCGTCGTCTCGGCGATCTGCCGGAGCATCTCCTTGGCGATCGCGTTGTCGTTCCCGGCGTCCACGACGACGACGCCGTCGCCGTAGAGGAACCACCCCACGTTTCCACCCCGCTCCGGCGTCGCCGCCCACACGCCCTCGGCGAGCTTCTGGACCGCGAGCTTCGATTGGGCGAAAAGGTCGAGGGGGGTCAGGACGAGGCCGAGAGCGACAGCGAGGATTCCGAGACGAAGTCTCATTCGCAACTCCTTCGACGGTTCAGTCAGTGGGGTCTCCGAAGCCCCGAGAACAAGCGAGGATGCCCGCGGAATTTCCCCCTTCCGTCGACGACGGTCAGCGCACGTCGCTCCGGGCACCCGCGCCGCTCTTCTCCCGCGCGACCTCCACGAACTCCCGGAAGAGCCGCCGCGTCACTTCGTCATCGCGCAGGTTTTCGGGGTGCCACTGCACGGCGACGAGCCACGGCCCCTCGACCGACTCGACGGCTTCGATCGTGCCGTCCGGCGCCTTGGCGGAGACGACGAGGGGGGCCGCGGGGCGGTCGATCGCCTGGTGGTGTCGGCTGTTCACGCCGATCTCGCTCACGCCGGCGATCCGTCCGAGTCGCGTATCGGGATCGACCTGGACCGGATGAATCCGGTTGGCTCGATCGTCCCCCGCGTCGTCGTGGGGGATCTCGGACGGGTTCTGACTCGGGAGGTCCTGGATCAGCGTGCCGCCGAGCCCGACGTTCACGACCTGGAGACCGCGGCAGACGCCGAGCACCGGCGCTCCGTCGCGAAGCGCGCCGGCGAGAAGCGGGAACTCGGTGTCGTCGCGTTCCTCGTCGACGTCGAGGCTGGCATTCGGGAGCCGCTCCTGGCCATACCTTTCGGGCGCGACGTCGGTGCCTCCACTCAAGAGCAACCCGTCGAATGACCCCTGGAGAACGTCGCCGGGCCGGATTTCGACGATCTCGTCGGGGCGGGCGCCGGCGTCCAGGAGCGCCTGGACGTAGTCCCGCTGCTTGGCATGCTGCCGCGGAGTACCCCTCCGGCCGAGCGTCACGGCGATGCGCACGAGCGGATGTTAGCCGACGGGGCCGGTCACTCTCTCTCGAACAGGACCGCCATCCCCATCCCGCCCGAGACGCAGAGGGTCGAGACGCCACGCTTCGACCCTCGCTTCTTCATCTCGTGAAGCAGGGTCGTCGAGATCCGCGCGCCGGTCGCGCCGATCGGGTGACCGAGAGCGATCGCCCCCCCGTTCACGTTGACGCGTGCGAGGTCGAGCGGCAGCTCCCGGGCGCAAGCGATCACCTGGGCGGCGAACGCCTCGTTCAGCTCGAGGAGATCGACGGCATCGGGCTCCTGCTTCTGTCGCGCGAGCAACGCTCGGAGGGCCGGCACCGGCCCGACCCCCATCCGGGCGGGGTCCACGCCGGCGGAAGTCCACGCGACGACGCGCGCGAGCGGCTCGACGCCCGACTTGCGCGCCGCCTCCTCGGAGCCGAGCACGAGCGCGGCGGCCCCGTCCGTGATGCCCGACGAGTTTCCGGCGTGGACGGTGCCCGACTCCGGGTCGAAGACCGGCGGCAGCTTCGCGAGGGATTCGACCGTGGTGTCGGGGCGGGGATGCTCGTCTCGATCGACGACGACCGACCCCTTCTTCCCCTGCACCGTGACCGGCACGATCTCGTCGGCGAAGCGGCCGGACGCGATCGCCTCGGCCGCGCGCCGCTGCGACTCCGCGGCGAAAGCGTCCTGCTCCGCCCGAAGGATCCCGTACTCGCGGACGAGGTTCTCGGCGGTCTCCCCCATGAGCTGGCCGCACAGCGGGCACAGGAATCCGTCGCGATACATGGCGTCCACGACCTCGGAGTGACCCATGCGGTACCCGAATCGGGCGCGCGGAAGGAGGTAGGGCGTCGCGGACATGCACTCGGTGCCGCCGGCGAGGACGATCTCGTTTTCGCCCGCAGCGATCGACAGCGCCCCGAGCGTCAACGCTTTCAGCGAAGAGGCACACGCTTTGTTGACCGTGTACGCGGGCACGGAATCCGGCACACCCGCGCGGTGCGAGACCTGTCGGGCGGTGTTCGGGCCGCCGCCGGCCTGGCGGGCGTGGCCGAAGACCGTCTCGTCGATCGCCGCCGCCGGAAGCCCCGACCGCTCGATCGCCGCCTTTGCCGCCGCCTCCCCGAGGTCCGCAGCGGACAGCGCGGCAAAGACGCCGCCGAATCGGCCAATCGGGGTCCGCGCGGCCGAGAGGACGAAGACCGGTCTCATGGACGGGACTCTAACAAGCGCCGTGCGGCGTTACCTTCCTAGCGGACCAGCGGCAGCCGGACCGCGACCGTCGTCCCGGCGTCGATCTCGCTCCGGACCTCGACCTTCCCCTTGTGAGCTTCCACGATCCAACGGACGATCGACAGGCCGAGCCCCGAACCTCCCGAGTACGCGCGGCGCGCTCGGTCGCTGCGGAAGAAGCGCTCGAATACGAACGGGAGATCCGATTCCGGGATTCCGACGCCCGTGTCGGAGACTTCGATGCGCGCCTCGTCTGCCGTTCTCGTGAGCCGCACGCGAACCGAGCCGCCGGCCGGGGTGTAACGCATCGAGTTCTCGAGCAGGTTGTGAAGGACCTGTTGCATCCGTCCCGGGTCGACGAAACCGATGACCGGTTCGTCCGGCACGTCGACCGAGAGCTCCAGCTCGTGATCGGCGGCCGCCGGTGCGAGCTCCCGCGTGATGTCGGAGACGAAGCGGCCGAGGTCCTGGTTCGAGAACGAGAGGGTCACTCGCCCGCTTTCGCCGCGCGCGAGAAAGAGGATGTTCTGCGAGATCCGGGCGAGGTGTCTGATCTCGAGGAGAGCGTTCCCGATCGACTCCCGATACTCCTCGGCGGAGCGGTCCTCCTCGAGCGCGACCTCGAGGCTCCCTCGGAGGACCGTGAGCGGTGTCCGCAGCTCGTGAGAGACGTCGGCGATGAACTGCTGCTGCTCTTTCTCCGCGTCCCGCAGCGCGTCGAGTCGCGCGTTCAGCCGCTCGGCGAGCTCCTTTGCCGGCAGGTCGAGGTCCGTCACGGGAATCCGCCGCAAGGGATGCGTCTCGGTTTCCACGAGACGTTGCCGAAGCTTTTCGAGCTCCGCTCCCGGCGTCGCGACGGCGCCCGGCTCCTCTTCCCGAGGTGGTTGCAGCGCGCGGGGCGAGGCGAGGCGACCGCCGAGGAAGACGAGCACCGCGAGCGCCGCGAGGCCGCCGGCGAGGACGCGCAGCGTTCCAAAAGCGATGGGCGCGAACGAGGACGCGAAGAGGGCGAGGGCAACGGCTAGCAGAGCCGCGGCGGCGAACGACCATGCGGAAGCGTCTCGCCGCCCGGCCGGCGCGGCCATCACTCCCCGGTTGGGGAAGTCGCTTCGCCCGCGTCCGTCAGGCGGTAACCCACCCCCCGCACCGTCTGGATGAGACGGTCCCTCTCGCCGGAGTCGAGCTTGCGTCTCAGCGCGTTGATGTAGACGTCGATGATGTTCGTCGAAAGATCGAAGGAGTCCTCCCATATACGGGCCTGGATCTCGGAGCGGGAGACCACCCTCCCCCTCCGCCGGAGGAGAAGCTCGAAGAGCGCGCCTTCGCGGGCGGTCAGGCGGATCACGTCGCCGCGGCGCCGGATTTCCCGCGACTCCGGGTCGTACGTGAGCTCGCCGTGCACGAGCGGCGCGGGCTCCGGGACCTCGGTGCGCCGCGTGAGAGCCCGGAGGCGCGCAAGCAGCTCGCGAAACGAAAACGGTTTCACGAGGTAGTCGTCCGCGCCGGCGTCGAGGCCCTCGATCTTGTTCTCGACGGCGTCCCGCGCGGTCAGCATGAGGATCTTCGACGGGATCCCGCGCGCGCGGATCTCCCGGCAGAGCTCGAGCCCGTCGCGCGAACCGGGGAGCAGCAGGTCGAGGATCAGGAGGTCGTAGGGCGCGCCCTCCAGCCGCGCGAGCGCGGCGTCGGCGTCCCCGACCGCTTCGACCGAGTAGCCCTTCTCGGTGAGGCCTTTCTTCAGGAACTGGGCGATCTTCTCCTCGTCCTCGACGACGAGAACCTTCAATGCGACTCCTCTTCCTCGGGCGCGGGGGCGCGTCGCGGGTTCAAGAGAAAGGAGATGACGAAGACGGCCCCGGCGCCCGCGGCGAACCCCGCGGCGAAGGAGGAAAGAGGCGGCGAGGTGGCGACCGCCGTGACCGCCGCCACGGCGACGAGCCCGAGCAGAACCAGGCGGGACACGGGAACCGGCGGCACCGCAATCATGGGGTCAGGTCTCCACTTGCCACTTTGTCTCCTAACTCACTCGATTTGCGAGACTTGGGGAAATATTAAGACTGGGGCGTTAAGGTTTCCCTAACCCTCAGAGGGCGCAGACCTTAGCGCCATAGTGGCAAGTGGAGACCTGACCCTACTTCATCGTCATCGGGTCTCGGAGCGGTACGTCGACCAGGCGGTCGCCGGCCAGAGCCTGGAGCGCGATGTCGTGCTTCAGGTCTCCGGCCAGGATGTCGCTCTTCTTGCCGATGACCAGGATGACGAGCTTGTCGGACGCGAGGAACTTGCGCGCGACCCGCTGGACGTCCGCGGCGGCGACTTTCTCGACGTTCGCCCGGTAGTTCTTCCAGTACTCGGGGTCACTCGCGTAACGGCCCGTCATCTCGTCCTGCGCGAAGGTGACGGCGACCTGGGCCTTCGTGGCGAAAGTCCGCGGGAACGTCTCGACGTACGACTTCTTCGCCGTGTTCAGCTCCTCCGCCGTCACCGGCTCGGTGGCGATCCGCTTGATCTCCTCGACGACGACGGACGTCGCGTACGCGACGGTGCGCGACTTCGACTGGAAAGCGGCGCGAAAAGCGAGAGGGTAATAGACACCGCCGGGAAACGTCGAGCCCGCGCTGTAGGCCAGGCCCTCGTCGGACCGCACGCGGTTCGTGATCCGCGAAGTAAACCCTCCGCCTCCGAGGATGTCGTTCATCACGAGGACCGGAAAGTAGTCGGGGTCGTCGCGGCGGATCCCGGGCAGCATCACCGAGACGCGACCCTGATTGACGTCCTTGTCCACGAGATAGACGCCCGGCTTCGCGAACACCGTGTTCGTCGGAACGGCCGGAGCGGTCTCGCCGCGGAACGGCCAGTCGGCGAAGAGCTTCTCCAGCTTGCCGACCATCCCGTCGCGGTCGAAGTCGCCGCTCGCGGCGACGACGAACTGAGCGGGGTGAAGCCACTTCCGGTGGAACTCCTCGAGGTCCTTCTTCGTGAGTCCCTTGACGGAGGCTTCCGTCTCCAGCCGGTTCGAGAAGAACTCTTCACCGAACGCGAGGAAGTTGCGCTCCCGCGCCTCGATCGCCGCGGATTCGTCGTTGCGCTGTTTCATCGCCTGGAGGACCTGCTGCTTGCGAAGCGCGATCTTGTCGTCTTGGAACCGCGGCTCCGTGAGAACTTCCTTGAGGATCGCGAGCCCTTCGTCCAGGTCCTTGGAGAGCAGGTTGAGCGACACGCTTCCCTGCGTCTCCCCGACCGCCGAGTTCAACTGAGCGGCGAGAAAAGCGAGCCGCTCTTCCAGCTCCTCGGCCGTCTTCGACCGCGTTCCGCCCCTCGCGAGCAGATATCCCGCGAGGTCCGCGAGGCCCTCCTTGCCGGCGGGCACGACGTACTGCCCGGCCCGAACGTAGACGACGAGGTTGACGAGCGGTAGCTCCTTGTCCGGGACGACGTAGGCGACGGGGCCGCTCGCGAGCTTCACCCGGTAGTCCGCCGGCGAGGGAGGCTCGTAGGTGAGCGGCGGGTAGGACAGCTTCTCGGGCCGGCTCGGGATCGCCGCCCGCGAGGTCGTCGCGCGCTTCGTGGTCGCGTTTGCCGCGCGAGCCATCGCCCACAAATTGAACGACCGGGCGTTTTCGGCGCGCTGCAACTCTTGCAGGTCAGTCTGCCCGAAGGCAGCGACCGCCAACGAAACCAACAGGACGATCGCGACGGATGTCTTCTTCAGGTTCATCCCTTGCTCCCCTTCGCCTTTTCGAGCTCGTCGATCCGGGCCTGCATCTTCTTGCGGATGACGTCGAGCGCCGGCTTCATCTCGGGCGGCGCCCCACCTGCCTGCGACTCCATCTGGCTCTGCATCTGCCGCAGGCGGTCGAGGTCCTCCATGGTCTGAAGGCGCTGCGAGAACTGTCGCACCATCTGCTTCTGCTGATCGGTCAGACCGGCGAGGTCGGGGTCGTCCGCCGCGGGAGCGCCCGCCTTCCTCGTGTAGACCGCCACCGCGCGGTTCTCCTTCGTGAAGTATCGGTTCGCGACGCGTTTCACGTCCGCGGCCGTCACCGCCTGGACTTTCGTGCCGGCCTCGTTCACCTCGCGCCAGTCGCCGCGCCCTTCGTTCTGAATGAGCTGCACGAGGATCGGAAAGTTCGACGAAAGACGCCGGTACTCCGCCGCCGCGAAGTTGTTCTTCACCTTCTGGAGCTCCTCGGCCGGGAGGTCCTCCTTCTTCAGCTTCTCAAGCTCCGCGTAGAGCGCCTGCTCCACCTCTTCAGGGCGCCGGCCCTCCTTCGCCTCCCCTCCGGCGTTGAAGAGGCCCGCCCACTTGCGCGACTCCTGCCGCGCGAAGGCGTCGGTCGCGACCTGGGAGCCGAGCACGAGGCCCTTGTACAGGCGCCCCGTCCGCGTCGAGAGCAGCTGCGCGAGAACCTGGAGCGGGTAGGAGTCCGCGTGGCCGAACGGAACCGTGTGCCAGAGGACGTCCACCTGCGGGTTGGCGTCCGCCTCCGCGTACATCCGTTTTTCCGCCATCTGCGGGACCTCGAGCGTCACGACGTCGGGAGCCTCGCTCCTGCCGCGCGGGATGCGCCCGAAGTAGCTCTCGGCGAGCCGCGTCGCGCCCTCGATGTCGAGGTCTCCGACGAGCACGAGCGTGATGTTCTGCGGCGCGTAGTAAGTCGCGTAGTACTCGTCCGCCTGCGCCTTCGTGATCGCCGGGATGTCCGACGGCCAGCCGACGACCGGCCACCCGTACGGATGCGCCTCCCAGAACATCGCCTCGA
>DASRPJ010000129.1:0-5244 GCA_035646435.1 Thermoanaerobaculia bacterium
CGTGATCGTCGCGAACCTGAAGCCCGCCACGCTCATGGGGGTCGAGTCGAACGGGATGGTGCTCGCGGCGACCGTCGGCGAGACGGGGGAGCCATGGCTCCTCGACGTGCCCGGGGACGTGCCGCCGGGAAGCGTCGTGAAATAGCGGTCTCGGGCTCGACTTCGTGCTGGCCGACTCGCATTGCCACCTCCACATGCTCGGGGACTCGCTGCCCGACGTGCTCGCGCGCGCCCGCGAGGCCGGCGTCTCCCGGTTCCTCGTCCCCGGCACGACGGTCCCGGACTCGCGCGACGCCGTACGCCTCGCGCAGGAGCACGAAGACGTACTCGCGGCGGTCGGCGTGCACCCGCACGAAGCGAAGGACTTCGACGCGCAACGCGACGGACCCGGGCTCGAGGAGCTCGCCCGCGCGCCCGGAGTCGCCGCGATCGGAGAGATCGGCCTCGACTTCCATTACGACCTCTCCCCGCGCGCCCGCCAGGTCGAGACGCTCGAGTGGATGCTCGACCTCGCGCGGCGACTCGAGCTGCCGGTCATCCTCCACAACCGAGAGAGCTCCGAGGAGATGCTCGCGCTCGTCGGGCGGTTCGGACCGCGCGAGAATGCCGGAGTGTTCCACTCGTTCACCGCGAACGCGGACTTCGGCCGGAAGGCGCTCGATCTCGGTTACGTCGTCTCGTTCTCCGGGATGATCACTTTTCGGAAGGCCGAGAACATCCGCGAGGCCGCGGCGGCGCTGCCGCTCGAGGCGATGCTCGTGGAGACGGACTCGCCCTATCTCTCCCCGGAGCCGCACCGCGGCAAGCCCTGCGAGCCGGCGTTCGTCGTCGAGACGGCGAAGAGGCTGGCGCAGGTGAAAGGCGTCGACCTGTCGGAGGTCGAGGAGCGGACGACCGCGGCGTTCGATCGCCTCTTCGCGCGGCGCGGAGCGTGACGAGCCCCTCCCGCATCTCCGCTCGGGAGTTCGAGGCTCTCGTCGAGGAGGCGCTCGCGTCGGTCCCCGAGCACTTCCGCCAGTACCTGACGAACGTCGTCGTCGTCGTCGAGGAAGAGCCCTCGGACGAGGACTACGACGAGACCGACACGCCGGACGAGGAGGAGCTCTTCGGGATCTTCCGCGGCGCTTCGTTTTTCGAGCGCGACCGCCTCGTCACGGACCTGCCCGGCCAGATCGCGATCTTCCGGGGCCCCATCCTGCGGTCCTGCGAGACGCGCGGCGAGGCGATCCGCGAGATCCGGGACACCGTCGTGCACGAGCTCGGGCACCTGTTGGGGCTGGAGGACGGAGAGATGCCGTACTAGACGGGCCGAGGCCACCGGGGATTTCGGGATGCTCTCCCCAGTCCCAAAAGCGGTCTTTTCGCGACACTTCAGTGTGGGGAGGGACCCAATGAATAAGCGTGAATTGCTCTTTTGCGTCTTCGCGCTTGGAGCCGCTGCGTCGCTCCACTCGCAAGAGCGCGAGCGCATCCTTCTTCCGATAGCGACGAACCTTCCAGGCGCGTATGGGTCGTTCTGGGTGACGCGGTTCACGGTCGTGAACGGTCTTGACCGTCCGCTGGTGCAGAACGAGGATGCTGGACCATTCGGCGGCTGTCTTTTCCCCGGGGTATGCGAAACGCCGCCCGTGCCGTCAAATACGGCCTTTGAGCCCGTCCTTTACAGTAGTTCGTCGCCGCAGGTGCACCGACCGGGCGCCGTCATTTATGCGCGGCGCGCCATTGCGGACCGGCTGCACTTCTCGTTGCGCGTCCAGGACACGTCGCGGCAGGCGTTCACATGGGGCACCGAGATACCGGTGGTTCGCGAGCGTCAGCTTCGCACGGGAAAGATCGTCCTTCCCAACGTACCGCTCGACGGCCGCTTCCGACAGAGCCTTCGGGTTTACGAGGTCGACGACACGACCGCAGCGTGCGACCGCGTGATGGTCCGCGTCTTCGATCAGCAGAGTGGCGCCACGCTCGGTGCTCGGGAGTTGGAGCTCAGAGGGCTCAACGACGGACCGTGTAACGCGAGTTCGCCGGAGTACGTCCCCGATTTTCCGAACTACGCGCAAATCCATGGAATCGGTCAGCTGCTGACCGGCTCAACGCCCGATGTCGTCGGCGTCGAGATCACGCCGGTGACTTCGTTCCGGTTTTGGGCGTTCATCAGCGTGACGAATAACGAGACGCAACACGTCACTACGATTACTCCACAGTAGCCTCTTTTGCGGCGTCAGCCGTCTTGCCAACCGGGGACAGCCCACGTTTTGTGAGGGCCGAGCCCGGCGGGAACCTTGGACCAGCGTGGTCTGTCACCGAATTAAAAGGCCGGATATCGCCGTTGACCGCGTTCGCCCCGCGGTCGACAGAGCCACAGATCCCTCGCTGCGCTCGGGATGACAGCAGGCGGGGTTGAGAGGGGTCAGGTGTGTGTCTGGCTGTTTTGGCGCCCCATAAGGCCAAAGTGCACGCGGGACCCCAAGTCGAACACCGGATATCGCCGCTGACCAAACGCCCAGATCCCTCGCTCCGCTCGGGATGACAAGAGGGGCGCTCGGGATGACGGGAGGAGGGCGAAACAAAAAAGCCGCCCTTTCGGGCGGCTTGAGGTCTCTCGGTCTGTCGAGTTACCGGACCCGGAGCGGTTGCTCCAGCGTGAAGGCCACCGTCTGGCCGGCGTCGATCGTGAAGTCGAGGTCGCCCGTCGCCGCGGCGACTCCGGTGCCGACCGCCGCTCCGGCGGCCGCGCCCGTCAGCGTGCCCTCGGTGTCCTTGCCGAGAACCTGTCCCAGGATTGCGCCGACCGCAGCGCCTCCGGCGATGTAGCCGACGTTCCTCTTCGTGTGCGTCTTGCCGACCCGGTCGTACGCCGAGGTCTGCACCGGCGTCATCCCGCCGCGGGTCTCGATCTCGGTCAAGCGGAATCGGAGCTCCGCCGGGCGGGCGAGCTTGCCCGAATCAACGACGTGCTCGACCGTGCCGACGACGCGGCTGCCGGAGGATGCGGCCACACGGCCTCCCTCGTCGAGGAGGTCGTCCAGGAGGCGGCCGCGAACGGTGTCTCCGACTTTGGCCGTCGCCGTCGAGATCGGCTCGTCGAACGCGACGCGGACGATCGTGCCCGAGGGAACCTCTCGCGCCGCCGCCGGAGCCTGCGCGGGAGCGGGGCGCTCTTCCGAGTAGCCGGGGCGGCCCGTGGAGGTCGTCGAGCGGGACTGGGTCGCCGCCCGGCGCCGGGTGGCGTTGCGCTGCGAGACGACGACCGGGTCCGCCGTGATGACCGAGTCCGCCGGCGGGACGAATGCGGTACCCGCAACGGTCGAAGTCGTGGTGGTCGTGGTGGTCGTCGTCGTGACCGCGCCCGCATCCGGGATCGTCGCGACGGTCGTTTCCGTCGTCTTCTTGCAAGCGGCCGCGCCGAAAACGAGTGCCCCGGCGAGGGCCGCGGTGAGAACGATGTCGGACTTCCTGTTCGTCATTTCAAGCACCTCCTGCGCTCGGCCCGATAAAGGAGCAAGCGCTATGCCGCCCGGCCAGGGGCGCCGACCTGACGGAACCTGCTCCGCCACAGAGACTTGCCCGAAATCGATCGGCCCGGGTGTCCCCGGCAGGTGTCACCGCTTGGGGCCGCGGTGTCCCCTGTCCCGGTGGGGCTGCCCGAACTCCCCGTCGCGGCTGCGCGGCGCGTCGGGGCCCTCGTCGCCGCCGACGGGCGCCATCGCGAGCTCGGCCTCGAGCTCCTCCTTCGAGAGGGCCTGCTTGCGGGAGAGCTTGATCTTGCCCATCGGGTCGACGGCGATGATCTTCACGGTTACCTCGTCGCCCTCCTTGACGACGTCGGTCGTCTGGCGGACGCGATACGGCGCGAGCTCCGAGATGTGCACGAGCCCGTCCTGGCCCGGCAGGATCTCGACGAACGCCCCGTACGCTTCGACCCGGCGGACCTTCCCCGTGTAGACCTTGCCGATCTCGGGCTCCTGGGTGAGCCCTTCGATGATCTGGATCGCGCGCAACGCCGCGGCCTCGTCGGAGGACGCGATCGACACCTTTCCCGAATCCTCGACGTCGATCTTGCAGCCCGTCTCCTCGATGATGGAGCGGATCGTCTTCCCGCCCGAGCCGATGACGTCGCGGATCCGGTCCCGCGGGATCTGCATCGTGAAGATCCGCGGCGCGTACGGCGAGATGTTCGGGCGCGGCTTCTCGAGCGCGGCCGACATCCGTTCGAGCACGTGGAGCCTTCCGGCGCGCGCCTGCTCGAGCGCCTGCTCGAGGACCGCGCGCGGCAGCCCCTTGATCTTGATGTCCATCTGCAGGGCGGTGATCCCCTCGGCGGAACCGGCGACCTTGAAGTCCATGTCGCCGTAGTGGTCCTCCTGGCCGGCGATGTCGGTCAGGATCGCGAAACGGTCGCCCTCGCCCACGAGGCCCATCGCGACCCCCGCGATGGGGGATTTGATGGGGACGCCGGCGTCCATGAGGGCGAGCGTGCCGCCGCAGACCGTCGCCATGGACGAGGAGCCGTTCGACTCCAGGATGTCGGAGACGACGCGGACGGTGTAGGGGAAGGAATCCTCGCTCGGAAGGACCGTCGACAGAGCGCGCCGCGCGAGGTTCCCGTGGCCGATGTCGCGGCGCGATGGGCCGCGCATGAATTTCGTCTCACCGACGGAGAAGGGGGGGAAGTTGTAGTGGAGGAGGAACGTGTGCTCGTGCTCCCCCTCGTACTCCTCGATGATCTGCGCGTCGTCGGAAGTGCCGAGCGTGGCGGTGACGAGGGCCTGCGTCTCGCCGCGCGTGAAGAGCGCCGAGCCGTGGGTCCGCGGCAGCAGGCCGACCTCGCACGTGATCGGGCGGACCGCCTCGAAGGCGCGACCGTCCAGACGCTTCCCGCCGAGGATCGTCTCCCGCGTCAACACCTTCACGAGGTCGTCGGCCGCGCGGGCGGTTTCTTTGCGGAGCTCCGGCTGCTCCTCGGGAACCATTGACGCGGCGGCTTTCTTGACTGCCTTGATCTCGGTGTAGGACGCGATCTTGTTGTCCATCGTCATGGCGGCCCGCATCGGCGCCTCCCACTGGCGGCGGACCTCCGCGAAGACCTCCGGCGAGTACGAGGGCGGAGCCTGCCAGGCCGGCTTCTGGAAGCCCGCTATCACCTGGAGCTCCTTCTGCGCGGCGACGATGCGCTTTACGCCCTCGTGCCCGAAGAGGATCGCGTCGAGCATTCGCTTCTCGGAAACCTCGCGCGCGCCGGCTTCC